>NZ_LUKH01000215.1:0-3682 GCF_001593695.1 Leisingera sp. F5
GACCCGCGGCTGGGTCTGGCCGCTGTGGGAAATCTCGCATCTGATCCTGCTGCAGGGCTGTGCGGCGGTGGGCGGCGTGTTTTTGATCACCAAGGCCTATCAGCTGGGCGAAGCGTCTTATGTCGCCGTCTTTGAATACTCGGTGATGATTGTCGGGCCGGGCGTCGCCTGGGCCTTTTGGGGGCAGGCGCTGAACATCTGGCAGATGCTGGGGATCGCGCTGATCATTGCGGCCGGCGCCACTATTGCGCTGCGTTCGAGGTAGCAGGGGCGCTGCCCCTCTTGGCCCTGAAGGGCCAATTCACCCCGAGGTATTTGACACCAGAAAGAAGCCGAAAGCCTGGCGCAGATCGGTATTTCCATACACAGATCAATCGCCTAGGGTCGGATCATGATCCTGTCCCAAGGCCGCCGATACGTTTTTATCCACATCCCCAAGACCGGCGGCACGGCGCTGGCGCTGGCGCTGGAGGCGCGCGCCATGGCGGATGACATGATGCTGGGGGACACGCCGAAAGCGCTAAAACGCCGCCGCCGCCTGCAGGGTGCCGAAACGCGAGGGCGGCTGTGGAAGCATTCCTCCCTGGCCGACATCGAAGGGCTGGTGCCAAAGGACACCCTGCGCGGACTCTTTGCTTTCACCCTGGTGCGCAACCCCTGGGACCGGGCGGTCAGCTATTACCACTGGCTTCAGGAACAGCGCTTCAGCCATCCGGCCATCCAGCTTGCGCAGAGTCTGGAGTTCCGCGGCTTTGTGCAGCATCCGCAGATTGCAAGCGCGTTCCAAGGCAGTCCCGCGGCGTCTTACATGCGCCGTGCGGACGGCGCCGAGCAATGCCAGCTCTATATCCGCCTGGAGCATTTCCAGGAGGATGCCCGGCCGTTGTTTGACCATCTCGGCTTTGTCCTCGACTTGCCGCGGGTCAATGAAAGCGGCCGGCTGCGGGACTGGCGGGGCTACTATGACGATGCCGCTGCCGAAGCCATCGCACGGGCCTGCGCTGCAGACATCGCACAATTTGAATACTCTTTTAACGATTCGCGCGTATCCCAGTGACATGAAACAGCGCTGAGCCTGCCGGATCTGGATCAATCCCGGATCGAGCAAGCGGATTGGCGCAGCGACGTGAACAGTGACTGGTTTTTGCCGCATTTCCGCACCGTTAAAGCCGCTGGAACAGGCAATAACCGGAAACCGGCCAGAGGTTCAAACCTTGGCTGCAGGAAAGGAACACGGATGCTGGATTGGCTCCTGAAACGCACGCAATCCCCGGCGGGGCGGGCTTTGAACAGCGGCTTCCCCCTGGTCCCTGCGGGGCAAGGCGGTCTTCTGGCAGGCACCCATGTTGCGTCGAACCTGGGCTGGCGCCCGGTTGAGGCGCTGACGCCGGGCGACAAGGTGCTGACATTCGATCATGGCATGCAAACGGTTGTGGAACTGCAGCGCGAAACTATCGTTCCGGGCGACGGCGGTCTGGATCCGGCCCGCTGTCCGCTGCTGGTGCCGCGCGATGCGCTGATGAACCGGGTGCCGTTGTGGCTGATGCCGGATCAAGGCGTGCTGCTGGAAAGCGACCTGGTGGAGGATGTTCAGGGCGATCCTTTTGCGGTGGTGCCTGCCTGCGCGCTGGAAGGCTACCGCGGTATCCGCCGGACGCATCCCGGCGCGCAGCTGGAGCTGGTCACGCCGCGTTTTGCCCAGGATCAGGTGATTTACCTTGAAGCCGGAATGCTGGGGTTTGCAGCCGCACCGGTCAATTTGATGTGCGGGCGTATCTTTACCGAGGAAAGCGCCTATAGAGTGCTGCCGCCGGATGAGGCGCGGGGCCTGGTCTTGTCGATGATGGCCGAGGAAGAACGCTGGCGCGCGCGCTGCCCGGCATCCGCTGCGGCACAGTATCATCCACCGGTAAACTGAGCCGGCAGCACTTCTTTCGGAACAAATGAAAACGGCCGGGAATGCCCCGGCCGTTCTTTTTTGTTTTCTGCAGCCGTCAGGCGGCCGCGGTTTTCTCCGGGTCGAACCGGCCATAGAAGCTCTGGCCCTTGTCCGCCATGTCCCGCAGCAGATCCGGGCAGGCAAAGCGATCGCCGTACTGTTCTGCCAGCTGATCGCAGCGTTCTGCCGCATAAGGCGAGCCGATGATATCCAGCCAGCTCAACGGACCGCCGGACCAGGGGGCAAAACCCCAGGCTAGGACTGCGCCGACGTCGCCTTCGCGGATGTCTTCCAGCACCCCTTCCTCCAGCGCGCGCACCGCTTCCAGCACCTGCGCAAACATCAGCCGTTCCTGCACTTCGATCAACTCAGGCTGCTCGGCGGCTTGCGGGTACTTTTCCTGCAGGCCTTTCCAGTACTCAACCCGCTTGCCCTTGTCGTCATAATCGAAGAAGCCGGCATTGGCCTTGCGCCCCAAACGGCCCTGTTCTTCCATCCAGAAGATCAGATCGTCCGAGGGGCTTTCAGGATAGGCATCGCCCATCGCCGCCTTGGTTGCCCGCGCGATCTTGGCTCCGAGATCGATCGAGGTCTCATCGGTCAGCTGGATCGGCCCCACCGGAAAGCCCAACTGGCGCGCAGCGTTGTCGATCAGAACCGGAGACACACCCTCGGCGATCATCCGCACCCCTTCGTTGATGTAAGGAATGATGCAGCGGTTGGCGTAAAAGAAGCGCGCGTCATTCACGACAATCGGCGTCTTGCGGATCTGGCGCACATAATCCAGCGCCTTGGCCACCGCCCGGTCGCCGGTCCTCTTGCCCTTGATGATTTCCACCAGGAACATCTTCTCAACCGGCGAGAAGAAGTGAATGCCGATGAACTGCTCCGGGCGGCCAGAGGCCTTGGCCAGCTCGCTGATCGGCAGGGTGGAGGTGTTGGAGGCAAAGATGCAGTCTTCGGGGATGATCGCTTCGACCTTTTGGGTCATCTCCGCCTTGACGCCGGGATCTTCGAACACCGCTTCGATGATCAGGTCGCAGCCCTTCAGCGCGTCCAGATCCGGGGTCGCGGTGATCTGCGTCAGCAGTGCCTCTTTCTTCTCCTCGGTCGCCTTGCCGCGTTTGATGCCCTTGTCCATATAGGCGGCAGAATAGGCCTTGCCCTTGTCGGCAGCCTCTTGATCGCGGTCGATCAGAACCACTTCCATGCCGGCCTGGGCCGAGACCAGCGCGATGCCTGCGCCCATCATGCCTGCCCCCAGCACGCCGATCTTCTTCACTGACTGGTCCGGCACATCCTTGGGCCGCACCGCGCCTTTTTCCAGCGCCTGCTTGTTCAGGAACAGGCTGCGGATCATGGCCGAGGACGACGGGTTCATCAGCACATGGGTGAACCAGCGGGCCTCGATCTTCAACGCTGTGTCAAAATCAACCAGCGCGCCTTCATAGATCGAGCTGAGCAGCGCCTGGGCTGCCGGGAAGGCGCCCTGGGTCTTGCCGTTGATCATCGCTGAGGCGCCGACAAAGGTCATGAAGCCGGCGGGATGGTATGGCGCGCCGCCGGGCATCTTGTAACCCTTGGCATCCCAAGGCTTGACCAGATCCGCAGGTTTGGCGTTCAGCACCCAGTCCTTGGCTGCAGCCAGCGCATCGTCCGCAACCGCGTCGATCAGCTGCGCCCCCTTGGCCTTTTTCGGGTCCAGCATCTTGCCTTCCAGCAGCACCGGGGCTGCTGCCATGG
>NZ_LUKH01000216.1:0-3659 GCF_001593695.1 Leisingera sp. F5
TGAAACCGGGTCAGTTTTGAACGCTCATTGACAGTAATGGCAAATTTTCGATTTGAGAGTCTCATGTCTTTTGCCTTGTGTTTACGCATGTGAGGTCTCAACCGATTTCACCCTAGAAGCTCAACCTAACTTGAGGGCAAGCACTAAAATAGTCGGTGGCAGTACGGAGAAACGTCTGAAAGCTGCCGTTCATTCTTCACGCAGAATTCGGTCTTTGTGCTCGAAGCCAGATTTCGCCGCTTTCGGCGCAAAAGTCGATTTCTTCGGCGCGAACGACGGCGCGTCGAACGAAACGGCGGATAATCAGAGGCTTGACCGATACTGTCGATGACTGGTTCCGTTTCGCCTGCACCAAGGTGCTTGCTGCTTAGGCATTCGGCGGCAGTGAGCCCAATTTAGCGGACGCTGCATAGCGTTTGAAATTCACCAGGTAACACCAGCCCGTCATTCCTTTCGGCAGCAAACTGTCTTTTACCATTAGGAGGGCTTCACACCATCTTCACTTAACATTGCCAGCCAATTCTGCAATGGCCTGCGCGAAGGCCTGGGGGGTTTCCTGGGGCAGATTGTGGCCTGCCCCCTCAATGATCCGGCGCTGATAACTTCCATCAAAGTGAGGACGGTCGAAATCCTCAATTGCGGGCGGGTCAACACCATCATCACGTCCCTGAAGGACTATACTGGGCACCGTGATGCTGGGCTGTTCGGCCAATCGCGCTTCGATCTCTTCGTAATCCGGATCACCGGAGACATCGCCAAAGCGGTGGGTATAAGAGTGAATGACAATCTCCACGAAATCCGAGTTTTCGAATGAATCTGCTGTTGCCGAATAGGTGCCGTGGTCAAACGTCCAGCTCGGCGACCAAAGCGACCAGATATGACGGCACAGCTTGCGTCTCAGCTGCTCCAGACCGGCCCGCCCGCGCGCGGTATGGAAATAGTACATGTACCAATAGCTGGCTTCTACCTCCGGCTCTGCGGGTTGCCAGGCATTGGAAATATCCTGGATGTTGTAGCCTTGTCCGCAGCTTACAAGGCCGCGGACGCGTTCCGGCCAGAGCGCAGCAACGATACAGGCAGCACGGCCGCCCCAATCGTAGCCCCCCAGGCATGCCTGTTCGATCCCGAGCGCGTCCATGAATGCCAGTAGGTCAGCACCAAGCGCGGCTTGTTGTCCGGAACGCATGGATTCAGGCGACAGAAAACGGGTCGGGCCAAAACCGCGAAGATAGGGCACCAGGCATCGAATCCCTTGTTCGGCGAGCCAGGCGGCCGCCTCATCATACGCGCGGGCATCGTAGGGAAAGCCGTGCAGCAGAACGGCCGGGGCGCCGTCACGCGGCCCAAACTCGTGATAGGCGATTTCGAGTTTGCCAGCTTTGATTGTGTGCAGATCAAGCCAGGACATTACGCATCCTTTCCGTGGCGGTAAGGCCATCCGGGGTCAGGAGCAGCGCCAAGCTGTTTCCCGTGACCGCAAAATGAACCTGTTATACTGGTTTCTTGAATACTGATACGGAACCGGTTATACAAGTTCCAATTTTCGGAGACCGGGAAATGCCATCTAAAGACATGAATTTTCACACAGAAACCGGCCGTCTTTCTCTCGATTGGATGGCAACGCTTGGTGATCGCGCCGGGTCTCCCGTCGAAAGAATCAGCGGCACTGCGGATCTCGAGCGATGGCTGGCAACTGTTGCCGGTCAAGCGGTTGCCTGCGGACCCAGCGATGACGAATTGCGCGCGGCGAAAAGCCTTCGGGCGGCGCTTATTGGGGTGATGGACAGGCTTTACTCCGGCGAGGTGCCGACTGCCCAGGATATTAAAGTGCTGAATGAATTTGCGGCCTTGCCGCCTCCCGCAGTGCAATTGGGCGTGTCGGGCAGGACATTGGAAGCAAACACTGATCTCAGCGCGCAAACTGTACTCGGTGTCATTGCGCGGGATGCAATCGACCTCTTCACCTGCAGTGATTTCGCAAAAGTCAGACTATGCGCAGCAGAAGGCTGCTCGGTGTATTTTGTCGACCATTCACGGCCAGGAAAGCGGCGGTGGTGCAGCATGAGCCGCTGCGGCAACAAGGCCAAAAAGAGAGCGTTCACCAAACGGAACTCGCAAAGAGCGCAGAGCCTGGATTGACGTGGCGTTGTTGCAGAACTCTGACCGCTAAGGATTCACATCACGAATCCATGCGGTTAGACGGGGCAAATGAGCAAGCCCCCACCTGCCCGCTACCGTACGACGAATTGGTCCACCTACAACGATGCGCTCAGGAAGCGCGGTTCGCTTCTGATCTGGCTGGATAAAGAGATGACCTGGCTCGCGCCGCATGAAGGGCGGCCAGGGCGCCCACCGGTCTTCTCAAACGCGGCGATCCAGTTCTGCCTGTCGATCAAGATTCTGTTCAAGCTGCCCCTCCGGCAGACCGCCGGGATGGTCGCCAGCCTTTTGCACCTGGCGGGGCTGGACTGGCCCGTTCCTGATTTCTCTACGCTGTGCCGTCGACAGAAAGCACTGGCCGTCCAGATCCCGTATCGCCGCGCCGATGGGCCGCTGAACCTGCTGGTGGACAGCACCGGGATCAAGTTCCTTGGCGATGGCGAGTGGCAGGCCCGCAAGCACGGCGTTCAGGGGCGGCGCCAATGGCGCAAGGTGCATCTTGCGATGGATGCTGCCACGTCTGACATCCGTGCTGTCGAATTCACCCCCAGCCGCGACGGCGACAGCCCGGTCCTGCCGGAACTGCTCGATAAGATTCCGAAGGGCGAAGAGATCAGCAGCGTGACCGCAGACGGAGCCTATGACACGCGCCGTTGCCACTCCGCCATCATCGAGCGTGGTGCCGCCCCGATTATCCCTATCCGCAAGAATGGCCGGGCGTGGAAAGAAAACTGCCCGGCGGCACAGGTCAGAAACGAAACCTTGCGCGCCACCCGGCACTACGGCCGGGCCTTCTGGAAACGCTGGACGGGATACCACGCCCGGAGCCGGGTCGAGGCAAAGATGCGCTGTTTGAAGGCGTTCGGCGAGCGTATCGCTGCAAGAGACCCTGACCGCCAAACCGCCGAAATCCATATCCGCATCGCCCTCATCAACCGCTTCAATGCACTCGGCGCCGCCGAGATCGTCCGTGTCGCCTAAGCTCAGAGGGGAAAGGGGTAGTCAGGCCTCAAGAGGGAGTTCTGCAACAACGCCTGTTTGAAAACCACCTGATAGAAATTCAGAACCAATTGGAATAAAACAGAATATCAGAAACTGCACTTCACCGTGAGTTCACAATCACACGCCCAAGAACCGGTTTGCCACTTCGGCCGGAAGCTCTTCGATCCGGCCGCCCCAAGCATTGCTGCCCTTGTTAAGTATCACCGCACGGTCAGCAATGGCCGAAAGCTCCTTCAGCGATTTGTCGACTACCAGAATGGCCAGCCCGGCGGTGGTTTTGAGCCGGGCAATCGCCGCCCAGATCTCTTGCCGCACCACTGGCGCTAAACCCTCGGTCGCCTCATCCAGAATGAGCAGCCGCGGGTTGGTCATCAGGGCGCGGCTTATGGTCAGCATCTGCTGTTCACCGCCTGACAAAGACCCGGCTTTCTGGCTTCGCCGCTCCTCCAGCCGCGGGAACAGCTCTGCAACTTTCTGAAAATCCCACGGGCCGGGCC
>NZ_LUKH01000217.1:0-3640 GCF_001593695.1 Leisingera sp. F5
GATCAGGCTGAGGAAGGAGATGCCCGCAGCACCGGCGTTCAGCATATGGCCGCCCGGCAGTTTTGTGGCCGCCGAGGTGAGTTTCCCTGCCAGCTTGCCAAAGGCGACAACCGAGCCGGTAAAGGTGATCGCGCCGATGAAGATGCCCAGGAACAGCTCAACCCGCAGGAAAGCGATCTCGGCCGGGGTCTTCTTGGCAATCAGCTTGGCAAAAGTACCCAAGTCATCGGTGCTGGTGGCTGCCGCTACATTGCCGATCTCGAAATGGGCGATAAAGCCCACAAACACCGCGGCCAGGCCGACCAGCGAGTGCATCGCCGCAACCAGCTGCGGCATCTCGGTCATCTGGACCTTCTTGGCGACATAGGTGCCGATGAGGCCGCCGCCGGCAATCAGCAGCAGCGACAACAGCCACAGGCCGGAACCGGGGCCGATAATTGTGGCAAAAACCGCCAGCCCCATGCCGGCGATGCCGTACCAGACCGCGCGCTTGGCGCTTTCCTGGTTGGAGAGGCCGCCCAAGGACAGGATGAAGAGAACAGCCGCAACAACATAGGCGGCGGTGGTGAAACCGTATTCCATAAGTCCGGCCTCTCCTTAAGATTTCTGGAACATGGCAAGCATGCGCCGGGTGACGAGGAAGCCGCCGAAGATGTTGATCCCGGCCATGAAGACCGAAAGCGCCGCCAGCAGGATCACCAGCCAGCTGCCGGATCCGATCTGCATCAGGGCGCCGAGGATAATGATCGAGGAGATCGCGTTGGTCACCGCCATCAGCGGCGTGTGCAAGGAATGCGCAACGCCCCAGATCACCTGGAAACCGACAAAGCAGGCCAGCGCAAAGACGATGAAATGCTGCATGAAGCTGACCGGCGCAAAGAGGCCCACCAGCAGCAAGAGCGCACCGCCGCCTGCCAGCAGCGTCACCTGGCTTTTGGTCTGAGCCTTGAAGGCCGCAACCTCCTGCGCGCGTTTTTCTTCCGGCGTCAGCTCCGGCACAACTTCCTTGGGCTTGGCCGCAATCGCCTGCACCTTCGGCGGTGGCGGCGGGAAGGTGATCTCACCCGCAAAGGCCACGGTGGCGCCGCGGATCACGTCGTCCTCCATGTCGTGATTGACCTGGCCGTCTTTTTCGGGCGTGAGGTCCGTCATCATATGGCGAATGTTGGTGGCATAGAGCGTCGAGGCCTGCGCCGCCATCCGGGAGGGGAAATCGGTGTAGCCGATGATGGTGACGCCATTGTCCGTCACGATCTTCTCGTCTGCCACCGTCAGCTTGCAGTTGCCGCCCTTTTCCGCCGCCAGATCGACAATGACCGAGCCGGGCTTCATCGCTGCGACCATATCCTCGGTCCACAGCTCCGGCGCTTCGCGGTTGGGGATCAGCGCGGTGGTGATGACGATGTCCATCTCCGGCGCCAGCTCGCGGAACTTGGCCAGCTGCGCCTCGCGGAATTCCGGGGACGAGACCGCCGCATAGCCGCCGGTGGCGGCACCGTCCTGCTGCTCCTCCTCAAAATCGAGATAGACAAACTCGGCGCCCATGCTCTCGACCTGCTCGGCCACTTCCGGGCGCACGTCAAAGGCCAGCGTGATCGCGCCAAGCGAAGTCGAGGTGCCGATGGCCGCCAGCCCGGCCACACCAGCGCCAACCACCAGAACCTTGGCCGGGGGCACCTTGCCCGCCGCGGTGATCTGGCCGGTAAAGAAACGGCCGAAGTTGTTGCCCGCCTCAATGACCGCGCGGTAGCCCGCGATATTGGCCATTGAGCTTAGCGCGTCCATCTTCTGCGCCCGGCTGATCCGCGGCACCATTTCCATCGCGATCACATTGGCGCCCTTGGACTTGGCCAGCTCCATGCCGTCTTCGTTGCCCGCAGGGTTGAAGAAGGAGATCAGCGTCTTGCCCTTGGTCAGCCGCTTCAGCTCGGTTGCATCCGGCTGGCGCACTTTAGCGACGATATCGGATGCTTTCCACAGGGCGGCCGGCGTCTTGATGATCTCAACGCCCGCTGCCTCATAGACCGCATCGGAAAAGCCAGCCGCCGCACCGGCGCCGGTCTCGATCGCGCAATCGTAGCCCAGTTTCTGCAGCTGCTTCGCCGAGTCCGGCGTCATACCGACCCGGTTCTCGCCCGCAAATGTTTCTTTTGGTGTCCCTATTTTCACCTTATGGGTCCCCCTGCCCTTGCTAGCGGATCGACAGAACGCCTTTAACGGAAAAACGCAATCAACTTGGTACGTAGCAGGCTCTCATTATTGCCGGATCATTCGAGAAGGCCACTCCACCAAGGACCTTCTCATTGAGAAAGGAAATCTACTGGTTCCACGTGCTCCGTTTTTCTCAGCAGAATTGAGAACGAAGATACCATCTTCGAAAACGCAACTGCAGGAGCAAGTGCGTCCGTGACACGCCGAACCTGCCAAACTAACTCTACGGTGCGAAATCGGCTAACTCGCGCACTGGATTTGCATTTCAGCTCCCAAGGCACGGTCAATACGGCGCTTCCACGTCATTCATCGAAACATAAACCGTCTTCATTTCGCTGTAGTGATTGATGGCAAGCTTTGAGTTTTCTCTTCCAACACCTGACAGCTTCGTTCCGCCAAACGGTGCTTCGACTGGAGCCAAGTTATAAGTATTGATATAGCAGGTGCCCGCTTCATATCCTGCTACCATCCGGTGCGCACGGTTGAGGTCAGAGGTAAAGACGCCTCCGGCTAACCCGAAATCAGTAGCATTTGCTCGCGCAAGAACTTCTTCTTCAGTGTCGAAATCCAGCACCGACATGACCGGGCCGAAAATTTCCTCACGGGCAATAGTCATGTCGTCGGTCACGTCGGCGAAAATCGTCGGTTCCAGATAATAGCCGGCACCCTCAAGCTGTTTGCCGCCGTAGATCAGCCGGGCACCGCCAGCAATACCCGTGTCGATATAGCCTAGTACAATTTTCATTTGCGCCTCTGACACCATGGGTCCAAATGACACCTCTGGGTCCATAGGGTCTCCGATTTTAGCCATTGCGACCCGCTCGGTGAGGCGGTTCAGAAAAGCTTCCTTGATGCCTCGCTGAACGAACACGCGAGTGCCGTTGGAGCAAACCTGACCGGACGAATAGAAGTTTCCGAGGATCGCGCCGCTTACCGCATTATCCAGGTCGGCGTCGTCAAAGATTATCAATGGTGATTTTCCACCGAGTTCCATCGTCACATGCTTCATGTCCGCGGCAGCTGCGGCGTAAACCTTACACCCTGTTGAAACAGATCCGGTTAGCGATACCTTGGCTACGAGCGGACTGCCAACCAATGAGGCTCCAACGTCGCCATAACCCTGGACGACATTGAAAAGGCCCTTAGGCGCCCCGGCCTCGATCAGGATTTCCGCCACTTTCAGGGCACAGAGCGGTGTGGTCTCGGACGGTTTGAACACCATCGAGTTGCCGCAGGCCAGCGCCGGCGCGCCTTTCCAGCAAGCAATCTGCGTCGGGTAGTTCCACGCACCGATGCCGACACACAGGCCAAGAGCCTCGCGTTTGGTATAGACCCAGTCCTCACCCAGCGGAATGTGCTCGCCGGTCAGCGAGGCGGCGAGGCCGCCGAAATACTCCAGCGCGTCGGCGCCGGAGGTGGCGTCGGCGAC
>NZ_LUKH01000218.1:0-3628 GCF_001593695.1 Leisingera sp. F5
ATAAAGATCGTCGCCTCTTCGGTTGCGCAGAACAGGTGGCGGTTGCTTTCGATGAGACCGGCCAGTTTATAGGTTTGGCCCTCACAGAAGAATTCAAGCTTCAGCGGACGCGAGGTGTCGGGACTGAACTCCCACTGGAAAGTTTCCAGGTTGGCCTCGGAGGTCATTGGGTAAACGAAGGGTCCCACGAACGCGCCCTCGTGGAACAGCTTGATCGATTGCGGCGGGGAATACAGATGCTCTGAAAAGCGCTGGTTTGGCCCGTAGGGCGCAAGGAAGCCGGCGAACGGGATCATGAGGTAGGCGACCAATAGGAACAGGCCTGAAATCAGTCCCAGCTTGTGGGTCTTGAATTTGCGCCAGACCAGCAGCCAGTTCGGCGCGTCCAGGTCCTTGCGCTCCAGCTCCAGCAGCGAGGCCTGCGGGTCGAAAGGTTCATCATCGACATAACGTCCATCAGGCAGCCGGGTCATGCGCCGCGCCCCTCATACCGGATCCTCGGGTCAAGCAGCACCAGCAGAACATCTGAAACCATGGTGCCGATCAGCGTAAGCAAAGCGACGAACATCAGCACGAAGCCCGACAGGAACATGTCCTGGGTTTTAAGCGCCGTCAGCAGGGTCGGCCCGATGGTTTGCAATCCCAGCACCACCGACACCAGCACCGAGCCTGAGATCATTGCCGGCAGCAGGTTGCCGATGTCGGCGACAAAGGGGTTGAAGGCGACGCGCAGCGGATACTTGGCCAGCATCCGCGAGGGTTTCATGCCCTTAGCGATGGCAGTTTCCACATATGGCTTGCCAAGTTCATCCAGCATGTTGGCGCGTAACCGCTGCATCATCGCCGAAGCGCCGGCGGTGCCGATCACGAAGGTCGGCACGATCAGGTGGACGAGGATGGACTTCACTTTGTCCCAGTTCATCGGCACACCTTCGTATTCGGGGGCCATCAGCCCGCCGATCGGCAGATCAAACCAGCGGTGGCCATAGTAGAACAAGATCAGTGCGAGCAGAAAGTTAGGCGTGGCGAGTCCCAGATAACCGATAAAGGCCGAGGTGTAATCAATCCAGGTCCGGGCCCGCGCAGCGGCTAAAACACCCAGCGGCAGCGCCACCGCATAGACAAAGATTACGGCGGACAAGTTTACCAGAACTGTAAGCCACAGGCTGTCGCCGACAATATCGGCAACCGGGCTGTCGAACTCGAAAGACCAGCCGAAATTGCCTTGGATCATGCCGGAAAACCCGTGCGGGCCGGGCATGAAACCCATCCAGATCATGTATTGCTGCCACAGGGGTTTATCGAGCGCATATTCCTGTCTTAGGAATTCCGCCTTGGCGACGCCTGCGGACTGGCCGGTGGCCTGCAGCTCGGCAATCTGGTTCGACAGATAGTCGCCCGGCGGCAGGTTGATGATGGCAAAGACCAGCACCGACACCACCAGAAGCGTAAGCAGCATGGTGCCAAACCGGTAAATGGCGTAACGCAGAATTTCCATCAGCCCTGGCCATCCTCAAAAAAGAACTCATCCGGACGGTAAAGACCGAAATGGGCGCCGGGATCCCAGGCCCATATTGCTTGATTGGGCACATTACGCAGGCGGTTGCTGACCACGACGGGCTGCGGCGCGGCGGCCACGACGCCGATGGCAAAAACCTGATCAGCGTGGATCTGCAGCATGGCGCGCCAGGCTGTAGCACGCTCGGCATCTGTCGTGGCCATGTTCCAGTCCTGCATCAGATCCATCAGTTGCCGGGCCGGGGCCATGTCAGGCGGCTCCCCCGAATCGCCGCCGGTTTGATAGAACTGGCCCCACTTCGGCCAGGAAAGGAACACCTGATCCGTCGGCGCCAGATAGGCGGGCGAGGTGTAGACCTGCGGCAAGCCATTATCCCAGCCGAACCAGGCAGAAGCCATGGTGCTGCCAGAAAACACGCGGTTGCGCAGGATGTCGCGGTCCAGCGGGCGCATAACCAGTTTGACCCCGACATCACGCCAGTCGTCCGAAATTATCTGAAGTGCATTCTCGACTTCCTGACGTTCGCCTGCTGTTTCCACGACCAGCTCCATCAGCCGCCCGTCGGCCAGATAGCGGATCCCATAGGCGTCTTTCTCTGTAAGGCCGGTCTCGTCCAGAAGCCAGTTGGCCTGCTCCGGGTCAAAATCCGCCCAGGCGGCACGCAGGGCAGGGTCAAAGAACTCGCTCTGTTCCAGCACAGTCATGGCGCCGGGCTTGGCCAGGTTGAAATATAGCGCCCGGTTGATGGCACGGCGGTTGATAGCCAGCGACAGCGCCCGGCGTACCCGGACATCGCGCAGCACCTCGCGCCAGACCGGATCCTTGGTATTCAGGTTCGGATAGATCGCGATCTGCGAGGCCGCACCGGACCCCCAGAGATATGTCTTGTAGTTTGCGCCGTCCTTTTCACCCTTGCGCAGGATCGGAATATCACGAAAACCGAGGCCGCGGGCCTGCAGGTCGGCCTCTCCGGCGTTGGATTTGGCCGCAACCAGGCCGGCAGTCACGATCTCCATTTCCACGGTGTCGATGTAGGGCAGTTGCACGCCGCGGCTGTCGATCCGGTGGTAATAGGGATTGCGCACGAACTGGTGGCGGATCTTCTTGCCGGGCGAGGCGTTTATCCAGGGCTGCAGTGTTGGAAGCTCGTGGTTATCGAACTTGTACATGTTATCGTATTTGTTGTGCAGCGCGGCCCAGCTTTTTACGCGGGCATAGTCGACTTCTTCCTCCAGCACGCCCGGGTCAGCGTAATCGGCATGGAATTGCTTCAAGTATTCCGCGGGCCGGTAGATGAAAGGCGGGCGCGCCTGGGCCAGCATGTGCAGGAAGCTGGGGTTGGGGTCGTCCCATTCGTAGATGATTGTGGCTTCGTCCGGGAAGCTTACGCGCGGCAGCTTGCCGTTCACGCGCAGGAAATCCGGCGGACCGGCCGGGCTGAGCAGCTGGTGGTTGGCTACATCTTCCCACCAGTAGCGGAAATCGGCAGAAGTGAAGGGATCACCGCTGGACCAGCGGTGGCCGGGCCGCAGCTTCAGTGTGTAGCGCCGGTTCTCTTCGTTCTCATAGCCTAGCAGAATGTCAGGCTGCAGCCGGTAGCTTTCGTCATAGCCCGCCAGCCGCGCATAGCCATAGACCACCATCTGGCGGATGTCCTTGGAACGGGTAACCATGGTGTTCAGTGTGCCACCCTCAGTGCCGAAGGCCCGGCCTTTGGCAGCCAAATCGACCACCAGCGGCACCTCTGGCAGGCGTTTGGCCACTGGGGGCAAGTAGCCCGCCTTGACTTCGGAGCTCCAGAATTTGCTTTCCTGGACCTCGGGGCCGCAAAGGGCAGAAATCGGGGCAAGGCATAGAACAACCGCCAAAAAGGGTTTCAGGGCATCAAGCATGGCAGCGCACCTTATGGCCGGGTTCCAGGTGTTTCAGGTTAACCAGGCGCGGGGCATCGGATCCGTTAAAGCGGAATTCCTCGGGCCAGCAGTCCGGCGCGCCTGCGCCTTGGGCTACCATTTTTAAGTCGATGGGCCGGTCGATATCAGGTTCCGGCTGGGCCGCGATCAGCGCCTTGGTGTAGGGGTGCTGTGGATTGTAGAATAAGGTTTCCGG
>NZ_LUKH01000219.1:0-3619 GCF_001593695.1 Leisingera sp. F5
CGCCGGGAAGAGGCGACGGAAGCTGTCCGCATCGCATTCTCCCAGCTCTACGTGCCGGACGAATAGGGGATCCTCATGGAACGAGGCGGAAAAACAGTCTTTGGCGCCGCGGTTGGCATCCTGATGCTGGAAACGCGCTTTCCCCGTATCCATGGCGATATGGGTAACGCGATGACCTGGGATTTCCCGTTGCATTACAAGGTGGTGCGCGGTGCCAATCCGGAAAACGTGGTTCGGGGTAATCCCAAGGAACTGGTGGAGCTGTTTGTCGAAGCGGGCCGCGATCTGGTCGCCATGGGCGCCGACGGCATCACCACCAACTGCGGCTTCCTGGCGCTGATCCAGGACGAGGTGAAACAGGCGCTGGGGGTGCCGGTGGCGACCTCATCGCTGATGCAGGTGCTGATGGTGCAGAGCCTGCTGCCCGCGGGCAAGCGCTGCGGCATCCTGACGATCTCCAAGGCCACCCTGACGCCTGCGCATCTTGAGGCCGCAGGCGTGCCGCTGGACACGCCCATTGCCGGAACCGACGGCGGCCGCTGCTTTACCCGCGACATTCTTGGCGATGCACCGCAGATCGACTTCGAGGCCTGCCGCCTGGACATGATAGACGCCGCCCGCGCGATGGTTGCGGACATTCCGGATCTTGGCGCCATCGTGCTGGAATGCACCAATATGGTGCCCTACGCCCGCGACGTGCGCAGAGCCACAGGGTTGCCGGTGTTCTCCATCCATTCCTTCATCAACTGGTTCCAGGCGGGCCTGCTGCCCAAAGGGTTCCCGCTGGAGCTGGATGATCCGCGCTGGTGAGGAGCTGCCGGAGGGTAGTGTAAATTCATTAATGAAATCATAAGTTTAAAGTCAGAATTGCTGCCGGAATGTTTCGCGCGCGAAACATTTGAACAAAGGTTCTGACCTATTCTTTCAGCCCGTTTCAGCTCAGCAACAGCAGCCAGAACCACACGGTCAGGATGCTCGCCCCGGTGGCGATCAGCACCGAGGACGCCGCCACCCGTTTTGCACGGCCGTACATATTGGCAAAGATGTAACCGTTGAACCCGGTCGCCATCGCGGCGTTCAAAACGCCCGAGCGGAACAGATCCTGCGGCAGCGCCAGCGCCGATCCCAGCACCCATACGATTGCCGGATGGATCATCAGCGAGGTGAAGCAGACAAACAGGATCGCCCGCAAATCACCCTCGGGGCGGTACTTCACCAGCACGCCGCCAAGCGCAAACAGTGCGCAGGGCAGCGCGGCCCGGATGATCAGCGACAGCGCTTCATCAACCACCAGCGGGATGGTGAGCCCTGACAGATTCACCGCAAACCCCAGCGCGATGCCCAGGATCAGCACATTGCGGAACATTGCGTTCAGCACAGCCGAGACGGTCTTGATCCCGCCCGCGCCGCGATTGCGCACGATCTCCATCACGGTGATCCCGACGCCGTAACAGAACGGCGAATGGAAGGCGATGATCGCGTAGTTTCCGGTCAGGTTCTCAGGGCCAAAGGCGCGTTCAGTGATCGGCAGACCCAACAGCACCGAGTTGGAGAACAGGCAGCAGAACCCGATGGCTATACAGTCCTCCCACTCCCGCTTGAACAGCGCCCGTGCACCGAACACGCCAATCAGGAAACAGGTGAAAGCGCCGGTATAAAAGCTCCCCAGCAGCCGCGGGTCGAAACTGGCAGACAGGTCCAGTTCCGCCATCGCCTTGAACAGCAGGCAGGGAATGGCAAAGCCCTGCGCAAACTTCATCACACCTTCGATGTGCGCTTCGCTCAGCACTCCCCGTGCGGTGGCAGCATAACCCGCGCCAACAACAAGGAAAACCGGCAGGATGACGTCAATCAGGCTTTGAAACATCAGCCTGACCCTTGAAGGCAAGGGATGCTGCCGTTCAGGGGGCAGTGTCTGGCTTCTGGCCGCAAATGCCTCCGGCGGGAGTATTTTTGCAAAGATGAAGTCTGCCGTCTGCCCAGCGGGCCGGGGCGCACGGCGGCAGACCTGGGCATTGCGCTATAGCTCAACCCGGATCACCATGCCGTCATAGGCCGGGGTGATGTGGTCCGGAGTCTCGGCTTCGACCGTGGCGTAATCCATGTCGATATGCATGTTGGTTATGATGCCGCGTTTGGGGGACATCTTCGCGAACCACTCCAGCGCTTCGGAATAGCTGAAGTGCGTAGGATGCGGGGTGCGCCGCAGCCCGTCCAGGATCCAGATATCCAGCGCCTCCAGCTCCGGCAAGGCGGCGTCGGGAATTCTGGACACATCCGGCAGATAGGCCAACCCGCCGATCCGGAACCCCAGCGCGTCGATCGAGCCATGATCGACTTCAAACGGGCGGAAAGTGATTTCGCCGCCAGGGCCATTCACACTGAAAGGTCCGTCAATGGTCTTCAGGTCCAGGATCGGCGGATAGGGTGATCCGTCCGGCTGCGCAAAGGCATAGCCGAAGCGGTTCAGAAGGTCGTTCTGAGTGGCGCCATCGGCATAGACAGGGATGCGCTGGCGCATATTGAAATAGACCATGCGCAGATCGTCGATGCCATGCAGATGGTCGGCGTGGGAGTGTGTGTAAACCACGGCGTCCAGGCGGCTGACCTCTGCATTCAGCAGTTGGCTGCGCATGTCGGGGGTGGTGTCGATCAGCACGGATGTGGTGCCGCCCTCATCAACACGCTCTACCAGCATTGAACACCGCTGGCGCCGGTTCTTCGGGTTCTTGGGGTCGCAGTCGCCCCAATGGCCGCCGATCCGCGGCACCCCGCCCGAGGACCCCGAGCCGAGGATGGTGAACCGCATCTCAGCCATCAGGCGGCGGCCTCATAAGCTGCGGCCTTCCAGAACAGCCGGTCAAAATTCGCCTGCGTCTGCGCGGCAAAATCGGCGTAATCCATGCCGAAAACCTGGGCACCCGCCTTGGCGGTAAAGGCGGAATAGGCCGGTTCATTGCGTTTGCCGCGGTAGGGCGGCGGCGCCAGATAGGGGGCGTCGGTCTCTACCAGAATACGCTCCACCGGGGCGGTGGCAAAGATATCGCGCAGCTCCTGGCTTTTGGGGAAGGCGGCGATGCCGGACATCGACAAGTAGAACCCCAGATCCAGTGCTGCCTTGGCCAGCTCGGCCGAGGAAGAGAAGCAGTGCATCACGCAAGAATATGCGCCGTTCTTCATCTCCTCGCCCAGAATGCGGGCCATGTCGTCATCCGCCGCGCGGGCGTGGATGATCAGCGGCAGGCCGGTTTCGCGGGCGGCAGCGATATGGATGCGCAAGGACTCCTGCTGCACGTCCTTGCTGTCGGCGGTATAGTGATAGTCCAGCCCGGTCTCGCCGATGCCGACAAATTTGGGGTGTTTGGCAAGGGCAACCAGGTCATCCACCGAGACCAGCGGCTCATCCGCCGCGCTCATCGGGTGGGTGCCCGCGGCATAAAAAACCGGCGCGTGCGCTTCGGCAATAGCGCGCACGGTGGCTTCGTTTTTCATCTTGGTGCAGATCGTCACCATCCGGGTCACGCCGGCCTCAGCCGCGCTGGCAATCACCTCATCCAGCCGCCCCTCGAAATCGGGGAAGTCCAGGTGGCAATGGCTGTCCGTAATCTGGGGAGTCGTC
>NZ_LUKH01000220.1:0-3612 GCF_001593695.1 Leisingera sp. F5
TTGGCATCCCGGTGCTGGCCGCCCTGAATGCGGCCCTGGGCAAGCTGATCGGCTCCCCCGCCTCAGCCGCTGTGGTGCTGTTCCTGATCGCGCTGATTGCCACGATCCTCTATTGCCTGATTGTTGGCCCGCAAGCCCTGGCAAAAATCCCCGCCGCGCCCAAACACCTGCTGCTGGCAGGCGTTCTGGTGGCCTTCTACGTGCTGTCCATCACCCATGTCGCGCCGCATTTCGGCGTTGGCAACGCGGTGTTCTTCGTGCTGATCGGCCAGTTGATTTCAGCTGCAGCCATCGACCACTACGGGCTGTTCGGCGCCCAGATCAGCCCCCTGACCCTGACCCGCACAGCCGGAATTTCGGTAATGGCGCTGGGGGTCTGGATCACCCAGATGGCGTGAGCCGCAAAAACCGGGAAAAGAACAAGACTGCCGTTGCCCTTGCGGCAGTTCAGCGCTTCCAGCAAGAGCAACGAGACATGACAAAGCGCCTTCTCACTTATGCCGCTGCATTCTTGGCAGGATTTCTAATTTGGGTTTTCTTCACGGTAATGAAAGCGATAAACCCGTTTCTTCCTTGGCAGTATCCGGCTCTCGCTTTGTTCACCGGAATGTCCTTCCCCGGCGGAGCCACACCAGGCCTGCACTTCCTGAACCATGTGGCAGAAACCTGGTTTCCCTTCTTGGCTGCATTTCTCGCCGCCAAAGTATTGACGCGGAAGCGAGCAAGGTTCCTGGGCGCGCTCACCTTGTATGCTGCTTTTCTGGTTTGGTCCCTTGCGATGGCCGTGCTGGTCAGCAAGGGGGTCCCATTGGAGACCATATTCACGATCGGCCTTTTGGGAACCCTTGCTGGAGGGGCTGTTATTTACCTGCGCTCAGTTGATCCGATCCGCCCTTCAAAACACCCGGATTAACTGGCCAAGTTGAGATCAGCCCAGGCTGACAGCAGGCTGGCGGATTTTTTTCACCCGCGCCTCTACCCCTTGCCGGTGATCTTGATGTTGCCTTCCACTTGCGCACCGCTTTCGGTGGCCATGCTTTGGGCAGACACATCCGCCTTCACCTGCGAGCTGGAGGCGAGCCGCAGGTCCTCGCACTGGATTCTGCCGCTGTAGGTGCCCTCAACGGTCACCGATTGCGCGCTCAGGGCGCCGTCAACCGTGCCGCCCTGATGCACTGTCACCGCCTGCGCCGAAAGATCCCCAACCACCCGGCCGCGGACTTCGACGCTGCCTTTGCTGGAGGTGATATTGCCCTCAACAGTCACATCTTTTTCGATAACGGAATTCACCACGTCTCAGCCCTTTCTGCGCATTCCCGGCCAGCCTAACCTGCCGGGGCCGGTTTGAACACCTGATAGCAAACCGCCGCGCCCGGCCATAGCCTGGGCCTGATGCCCCCGGCAAACTTCCGCCTGCCGCCGCTTGCTGCCGTTCTCCGCCGCCTTCATCTTTTCGCAAATACTCTCGCCGAAGGCCTTGCGCGGCAAAGGCGCAATTTGCTCATATGGCCACCAGCAGCCCATCCTGCAGCTTCACCTGCCGGTCCATCCGCGCGGCCAATTCCAGATTGTGGGTGGCAATCAGCGCCGACAGACCGGTGCCGCGCACCAATTCCATCAGCGCCGCAAACACCTGGTCAGCGGTGCCGGGATCCAGGTTCCCGGTCGGCTCATCCGCCAGCAGCACCCGCGGCGCATTGGCCAGCGCACGGCAAAACGCAACCCGCTGCTGCTCGCCGCCGGACAAGGCCGCAGGGCGGTGGCCGGCCCGGCCAGCGAGGCCCACAGTGCCCAGCAGATCCGCCGCCCGCGCCGCTGCCGCCTTTTGCGAGGCGCCATTGGCCAGTTGCGGCAGCACGATGTTTTCCAGCGCCGTGAATTCCGGCAGCAGATGGTGAAACTGGTAGACAAACCCCACCTCCTGGCGCCGGACCCGGGTGCGGCGGCGCTCCCCCTTTCGGGTGATATCCTCGCCCGCAACCCGCACCTCGCCCGTGTCCGGCGTATCCAGCAGGCCAGCGATATGCAGCAGCGTCGACTTGCCCGCGCCAGACGGCGCCACCAGCGCTACAACCTCGCCTGCCCGCAAGGTAAGATCAGCCCCGCGCAGAACATCCACCTGGCCGGGCGTGCCCTGCAGATAGGATTTGCTGATCCCCGTCAGCTCCAGCGTGATCTCACTCATATCGCAGTGCCTCCACCGGGTTCAGCCGAGCCGCGCGGCGGGCCGGGAAAATGGTCACGAAAAACGACAGTCCCAGCGACAGGCCAACAGCCGACAGAACATCGCCTGGCCGCAGCTCGGCCGGCAGCGCATAGATGCCGCGGATCGACGGGTCCCAGACGCCGCCGCCCATCAGATAGTTCACGAAAGAAAAGATCGGATCGATGTAAAGCGCAAACAGGCACCCCAGCAGCACGCCGAACACCGTGCCCAGCACCCCGGTAAAGGCGCCGCAAATGAAAAACACCCGCATCACCGACCCTTCGCTGAGGCCGATGGTGCGCAGGATTCCGATGTCGCGGCCCTTGTTCTTGACAAGCATGATCAGTCCCGAGACGATATTCATCGCCGCAATCAGCACCAGGATCGACAAGATGATGAACATCACATTGTCCTCGACCTCCAAGGCCCGCAGGAACCCGCCCGAGGCATCGCGCCAGGTCCACACTCCGGCAGCGCCGCCTGCCGCGCCCAGGATCGCAACCGCCATGGCATCAACGTCCTCCGGATCCTCCACCATCACCTCGATCTCATCCGCAACGCCTTCACGGTTGAAAAAACCCTGCGCCTCGGCAAACGGCAGATAAACGCGGGTGCGGTCAATGTCCCAGCGTCCGGCGGTGAAGACATAGACCACCTCATAGGCGTTGACCCGCGGGCTGGTGCCAAAGGCAGTCTTGACGCCATTGGGGGATATCAGCTTGATCTTGTCGCCCACGCTCACCCCCAGTTCGCGTGCCACGCCGGAACCGATGGCGATGCCGGCCTCAAAGCGCGCCAGATCCCCCACCGCTTCCTCGCTTTGGGCGACACCGGGGATGCCTTGAATATCAGCCGCTGAGATGCCGAACACCTCAACACCTGCATTGCGCTGGCGCCGGTTGGCCATCACCTGTCCTTTGATCAGCGGGGCCGCCCGGGTGACGCCGGGCACCGCGGCCACTGTTTCAGCCAGCGCTTGATAGTCTTTCAGCGAGCGGTCCAGAACGCCGGTCTCAGTCACCTCGCCATAGGAATAGAGCGTCACATGCGCGTTGGCGCCCAGAATGGTGCCGACAAATTCCGACCGGAAGCCCGAGCGCACCGCCAGCGTGGCAATCAGAGCAAACACCGCCAGGGTAATACCGATGAGGCTGATCCAGGTCATCACGCTGACCCCGCCCTCGGCCTTGCGGGCGCGCAAGTACCGCCAGGCGATAATCCATTCAAATCGTGAAAACGGCGGAGGTGTCGTGGCCATATGCTGTCCTGCCCGGAGATTTTGCTGCAACCTGTGCTGCCGGGCGCCCGGGGTCAAGGTGTGGTTGCCGGTCCGGCCCGATTTCCGCTGCTGCCGGCGCCGCTGGGCTTGCCGCAGCTTCGCCTGCCAGATGCCGCCGCACGGCGCC
>NZ_LUKH01000221.1:0-3603 GCF_001593695.1 Leisingera sp. F5
GCTGGTGGAAGAGGTCAACCAGGCGCTGCTGGCGATGCAGGAGGACGGCAGCTATGACGCCCTCTACCGCAAATGGTTTGGCAGTCAGAACTGACGCCTGGCCTTAGTGGAAAACCGGCTCTTCACCGTCAAAGAACGGGGTCATCTGCGCGACGATCACGGCGTTTTCCTCCAGCGCCCTCTGCATCAACGCACGTTCCTCATCGCCGATCTCATGGCCTTCGGCCTCGCGCTCTTCCAGCGTGCCGTAACCGGTGACATCCAGCGGCGCGGTATCGGCTTGTTTCAGGATCGCCACGGTTTCGCGCACCGCCTCGGCCTCATCCACCCCGGAGGCATAGATCATCAGCGCCGCGCCGGTGGCGCCATCAGGCAGGCCGTCCCCGGCCTTGCGTCCGATCTGGACAAGCAGGGTATAGACTTGCTGGCGGGAGGGTTTCTTCTTTTCCATGCCGCCGCCATAGCGCCGGGGCGGGGGGGTGGTCAATCAAATAGCGGCAGCGGGGAAACTGTCGGGGCTGGCGAAAGGCTTGCAAGCAGGCGTGATCAGGATTTATGTCTACGCTTATTCAGTTTCCCACAGGACCCGCCGATGCGCATCTCCGCTTTGACTGCCCAGCCGGTGCCTTGGAAGAACGGCGGCGGTGTGACCCGCGAATTGGCCTTGCATCAGGAAGACGGGCATATGGTCTGGCGTCTCAGCCTGGCGGAAATTTCGCGCAGCGGCCCGTTTTCCGCCTTTCCGGGCCTTGCCCGCATCCATTGCATTGTGGAGGGCGCGGGCCACACACTGTCAAATAGCGAAACACAACTGCAAGCGTGGCCGCTGAAACCGCTGTGTTTCGATGGCGGCATGGAATTTGACAGCCGTCTGCGCGAAGGGCCCTGCAAGGCTTTCAACGTGATCTACGATCCGGTGCGGGTCACGGCAGACGCCGCAATTTTGCGAGACGGCGCGCTGCCCGATGCTGCAGGCAGCCAAGTGTTCTTTGTTGTATCCGGCAGCCTGAATCTTGCAGGCCAGGGGCACTTTGCCCCAGGCGAAGGGATCGTCCTGGAAAGCACCGCCAGCGGAAGGATCTCCGATGGCGGCGTGGTTATCCAGCTGCGGATTTTGCCTGTTTAGAGACTGTTCAGCAGGTCCCTGATCGCGGTCCGGTATCCCGCAACCACACTGTCGCGGGCGATATGGCGGCCCTGTTGCACAACATGGCGGCCGGCGCTCCAGACATCCGTCACAGTGTCGTCGCCTGCCGCAAAACACAGCCCGTCCAGCATCTGCTCCGGCTTCAGCGCGCAGAGCGCCGGGACGCTGCTGTCGATGGCCACTAGATCCGCCAGCGCGCCTTCCTCGATCCGGCCGGCATCCCGGCCCAAAGCTTGCGCGCCGCCTTTGGCTGCGCCCAAATACAGCGTTTCCCCTACCGAGCCTGCTCCCGGTACCAGCACATTGCGGGCCAGGTCGCGCAAACGTTGGGAATACTCTAGCGTGCGCAGCTCCTCGGGCAGCGAAATCCGCACGTTAGAGTCTGAACCAACCCCGAACGCGCCATCATTCGCCAGATACTCTCCCCCGTTGAACGGGCCGTCGCCCAGGTTTGCCTCTGTGATCGGGCACAGCCCTGCGACCGCTCCCGAACGCGCCATGCCGGCGGTCTCAGCGCTTGTCATGTGGGTGGCATGGATCAAGCACCATTTGCCATCGACGGATGCGTTGTCCAGCAGCCATTCGACAGGACGTGCAGCCAGCCAATCACTGATGTCGGCGACTTCTTTTGGCTGCTCGGAGATATGGATATGCACCGGCAGCCCGTCCTGGATCTGCAGCACTGCTGCCAGGTCCTCGGGGCAGGTGGCGCGCAGCGAGTGCGGTGCGATGCCGACGCAGGCGTCCTGCGGCAGATCCCGCGCAGCAATTTTGCGGGCCCGGGCGACCAATTCAGAGAATTCCGCAACCGAATTGCCAAACCGCTGCTGGCCTCCATTCAGAGCCTGTTTTCCCGCCCCGCCGTAGGTATAGAGCACAGGCAGATGGGTGAGACCGATACCGGTCTGGCTGGCGGCGGCAAACACCCGCTCGCTAAGCTCGGTCAGTGATGCAAAATGCGCACCGCCCGGCTGGTGATGGACATAGTGAAACTCGCCCGCGGAGGCATAGCCGGCTTCCAGCATCTCCATGAAAACCAGCGCAGCGATAGCCTCGTATTGCTCCGGGGTGATGCGGTCCACGAACCGGTACATCAACTCGCGCCAGGTCCAGAAGCTGTCCTTGCCCGCGGCGCGGTATTCGGTCATTCCCGCCATCGCGCGCTGAAAGCTGTGGGAATGCAGATTGCCCAGCGACGGCAGCAGCACATCTGCCCGCGCGTCGCCCGGCTGCGGCTGGGCACCGGATTCCAATGAGCAAATCCGGCCGCTCTCAATCGTCAGCCGGAGGTTCTCTGCCCATCCCTGGGGCAGGCGGGCGTGCTGGGCGAATATGGTCTGCATCTAACCCTCTTATGTGTAGATGTAATACTATTAGCGGCATGTTTTTTGTGCTGCAAGAGTATTGCGCTGGAGGGGCGCTGCCCCTTGGCCTCGCGGCCTCACCCCGGGATATTTCCGGCTAGAGGAATAGCGGACCCCTGTTTCTTTCTCTTGCTCGAAATATCCTGGGGTTTGGGGCAAAGCCCCAATAAAAAACGCGCCCGGATAGGGCGCGCTCTATTGTTTCTGCGATGCGGCCCGGATCAGTCGCGCAGCAGCTCGTTGATGCCGGTTTTGGAGCGGGTCTTTTCGTCCACCCGCTTCACGATGACCGCGCAATAGAGGCTGATGTTGTTCTTCGACGGCATCGAGCCTGCGACCACAACCGAGTAAGGCGGTACTTCGCCATAGGTCACTTCGCCGGTTTCGCGGTCGACGATCTTGGTCGATTTGCCGATGAATACGCCCATGCCCAGAACCGAGCCTTCGCGCACGATGCAGCCTTCGACCACCTCGGAACGGGCGCCGATGAAGCAGTTGTCCTCGATGATGGTGGGCCCCGCCTGCATCGGTTCCAGCACGCCGCCGATGCCGACGCCGCCCGACAGGTGCACGTTCTTGCCGATCTGGGCGCAGGAGCCGACGGTGGCCCAGGTATCAACCATGGTGCCTTCGCCGACATAGGCGCCGAGGTTCACGAAAGAGGGCATCAGCACCGCGCCCGGCGCAATATAGGCGGATTTGCGGACGACGCAGTTCGGCACCGCGCGGAAGCCTGCGGATTTCCACTGCTCCTCGCCCCAGCCGTTGAATTTGCTGTCGACCTTGTCCCACCAGCCACCAGCCTGCGGGCCGCCTTCGTGGATTTCCATGTCCTTGATGCGGAAGCCCAAGAGCACCGCCTTTTTGGCCCACTGGTTCACATTCCAGTCGCCGCTGTCCTGCTTTTCGGCCACCCGCAAGGAACCGGAGTCCAGTGCGTTCAGGGTGTCTTCGATGGCTTCACGCTGCTCGCCGGTGGTGGCGGGAGTGATGGTGTCGCGCGCCTCCCAGGCGGCTTCGATTGCTGCTTCCAGCTGGGCGTTGGACATGGGGGTTCCTCCGGCATCCGTTAGATTCGGGGTTACATAACGG
>NZ_LUKH01000222.1:0-3594 GCF_001593695.1 Leisingera sp. F5
GATGAGGCGGTGCCAAGCTTCCGCCGTTCCAACTGGTTCGCGCCGGTGGCGCAGGAATGCCAGACGGTTACGGAGGCTGTGGGCCTGGCGGATCTGTCGGTGTTCTCGAAATTCGAGGTGACAGGCCCGGATGCCCGCGCCTTTGTGGACACGATCGGCGCCAATCGCGCGCCCAAGGCGGGGCGGATCGGCCTGACCCACGCACTGACACCGGCAGGTGGGACCCAGTCGGAGTTCACCGTGAGCGTGCTGGCGGAGGACCATATCTATCTGACCTCCGCCGCCGCGGCGGAGGAAATGGACACCGATCTGCTGCGGGCGCGGTCAGAAGGGTTCGATGTTTTGATATCCAATGTCACCGAAGATTATGGCGTGTTGGGCCTGATGGGGCCGAAATCACGCGATGTGCTGGCCGCGCTGACCGATTCCGATCTGACCGGAGAATTCCCTTGGCTGTCGGTCCGTGAAATCACTGTGGCGGGCCTCCCGCTGCGCGCCCTTAGGGTCTCATACGTGGGCGAGCTGGGCTGGGAGCTGCACGTGGAAGCTGCCCGGATGCCCGAGCTGTTTCTGGCGCTGGAGGCCGCGGGCAAATCGCACGGGCTGCGCTTTTTCGGCGCCTATGCGATGAACGCGATGCGGCTGGAGAAGGGCTATCGCGCCTGGGGGGCGGATTTCACTACCGAGCGCACCCCGGCAGAGACCGGCGCGGGCCATATGATCAGGATGGACCATGACTTCACCGGCAAGGAGGCTCTGGCGCATCGGATGCAGGCAGAGGACCGCTGGGAGATGGTGCTGCTGGAGGTGGAGGCAGGGGAGGTTGACCCGTTCTATGCCCACGGCGTGCTGCAGGGGGACCGGGTGGTGGGCATCGTGACCTCTGCCGCCCATGGCCACCGCACCGGCAAGACGCTGGCGCTGGCGTACTTGCGCGACCGGAGTGCGCGCAACGGGCTGACGGTGGAGCTGCTGGGAGCCCGGCTGCCTGCGCAGGTGCTGGAGGAGGCGCCGTTTGATCCAGGCAATGCACGGCTGGGGTAGGCCACCGGAGCCGGCCGTGGCGGCAAACCATTTTGCGAGGCTGCCGGTTTGTGCATGTGTGGATGTATATGGATCCCGCCTTATTGCAACGGTCTGTTTGGTTCTGGTTTCGAGGTGGCGATTGCTGATGTATATCCGGCTTCTCAGGGCGGCCCGGTATATCGTTGCCGCGAGCCCCGATGGATTTCCGCTTGCTTCTGCTTCATCGCCCCTAAGGCATCGGTGCTGACCTTGCAGATCCACACATCAGGTTCGAAAAGCAACGGGCGTGCCCCATTTCCACCTCCTGGCAGATGTTGCAATGTTCTTGGAGCCGTTCTCCTATGGCTAACTTTCCGATACGACCATTAACCGAACGACACGGTGTGATCCGGACGGTATCCCTGATCTCTCGCTAAGAGCGACCAGACGATCCGTGTGTTCTTATTCGCCAGAGCGACGGCAACAACATTCGGATGCCGCCGTTGCCGCATCCGCCCTATTCAATTACCGCGCGCATCGGTTTTCCCGGCAGCCTTTCCAAGCACAGCTTGCGCGCCGTGGATCAGCAGGGTGCGCAAGTATCGGCCGCCTCGTTTGCTAACCCTGAACAATCGAGGCTTGCCGCCACTTGATCTCGGTTTGGGAACCAACCCCGGCCAGGCGGCAAATTGGCGGCCATTCTTGAAGCAAAACTTATCACCAGTTGCGGCAACCAAAGCTGTTGCCGCAATTGGGCCTGCACCTTCAATTTGGCTAATGCGTTGGCGCCTCTCATACGAGAGGAAGAGGTTCTTGATCCGACGATTGTAAGCCGCGAGCCGGCTATCCAATTCGGCCAATTCGTTGCGCATGCCGCGCAGCATATCAATGAAGATGTCCCTAAACTCGCTCTCATGGCCATCGGCGATTTCACCGAGGCCCGCCGGATACGGGTGATATCCCGCGCCACTACGACACCATGTTTCCCCAGTGCACTGCGAACCTGGTTTACCAGCCGGGTGCGGTTTGCAACCACGCGCTGGCGGATACGTTGGACAGCCTGTATCTCCAACTGCCCGGCCGGCTTCGGTGGTACAAAGCGCATTGATGGTCTGCCGGCAGCTTCACCGATTGCTTCTGCATCGTTGCGATCGTTCTTGTTCGATTTCACGCAAGGTTTCACGAACTGTGGAGAGATCAGCCTCACCTCGTGGCCCAAATCAGTCAAAACCCGCGCCCAATAATGCGATCCGCAACAGGCTTCCATACCGACGATACAGTGCGGCAATTCAGCGAAGAACTACGCAACAGCGCCTCGCCGGAGGGTCTTCCGCAAAACGGCTTCTTCAGCCGTGGCCGCTGCGTGGGCTTCGAAAACGTACTTGGCCAGATCCAGACCGATCCTTTTGACTTGCACGATATGATCCTTCATCTCTCCATAGAAGATACGCCGCCCGAGGGCGGCAGGGTCCATACCGTTGCTTTTGTTGATGCAAATCGTTTTGAACGGCTCAAGCCTGTGATCGGGTGCGGTCATGTATCAGGCCTTTGATCGCGGGTTTGATTGCCGCTGACCTTGCTGGGTTCCTCGAACCTGGTCCCAATCGGCAAAGCGAACCTGGAAGTTCGGGACAAACCACGGGGTTTCAGGTTCTCGGATGACCGCACCTGCCATCATGGCATTCGTCTTGCAATTCTTTAACTTTTCTTTCGCCTCTGGTCAGGCGGCGGGATGGCGGTATTTTTGTTCGCTTGCAAAGGTTGCCCAGACGATGAGGGCGGTGATGGCGGATGCGGAGATCGGGCCGACTCCGGGGACCGTTCTCAGACGCTTGGCGCGTTCGACGATCCGTGAGTGATGGTCGATCAGTTTGTTAAAAAACACCACCCGCCCGGCTGGCTTTGCCGAAGCGTATCGCCGCGACTGGACGGTTCCCGATCACCTGGCCAAATTCCGGGAAATGGCCGCGGATCACGTTGAGGATCTGGGTCTTCTTGCTGCCGATGAGTTGCCGAACGGCATGCATCGGCAGCAAAGCCTGTTGCTCCTTCTGTTTCACATAGGGCTTGACGCAGACCGGGGGCATCAGGCGCACGTCATGGCGGATCAACCTTAGTTCCCGCGCCCAATGATGCGCCGAGCCGCAAGCCCAACCCCGGCAAAGCAGTTTGGAAGCTTCTCGAAGAATCTGAGAACCTGCCTGCGTTTGATCGAACGATTGAAGGCAACCGTGCCGTCGGCGGTGATGCCGTGGACAACAAAAACGTCCTTCCCGAGATCAAGGCCACCTGTATTAAATTGCCTGACGGGGCACCATTGCTAGCGGATGACAACATCTGCACTCTGCCGCTTTGCGCGGCGGTTGGGAGCAGACCCTATCCGCTCCATCTGCAAGTGGCCCGCACGGGCCGCCGCGCTATGTGATGGGAGGCTATGGGTTGTTCCCGTCCGGTGCGTCTCGCGCCCCTGGCGGGCGCTGCGCGTGGCGGGACCCTGCGGGGCCGGCCTCCTGTGCCCGGCCTGATGAGGAGCGTTTCCCCATGATGACCAGTGCCCGGTTTGTGATTGTGCTTGGCGGCACGGGGTTT
>NZ_LUKH01000223.1:0-3589 GCF_001593695.1 Leisingera sp. F5
ACCCAGGACAATTCGAGTCGATAACGGCCCGGAGCATGTCAGCGGAACGCTCATGGAGTGGGCTGAGAACAGGGGCATCACCCTGGCCTACATCCAGCCTGGCAAGCCCCAGCAGAACGCCTATGTCGAGCGCTGCAACCGAACGGTCCGGCACGAATGGCTTGGCCTCTACATCTTCGAAAGCATCGAGGAGGTGCAGCAGATTGCCACCGAGTGGCTGTGGTCCTGCAACAACGAACGCCCCAACATGGGCAACGGCGGGATGACACCTGCACAGAAACTAAGATTGGCCGCGTAAAATTCTATGACCAAGCCCCCGCAAAAATGGGGGGATTACCATGCCAAAGGTGGTCGTCAAGAAAAAGCGCGGGTTGATTTCGTCGCTCTGTGCCGAAGCCTAGGTGCTTTAGTATGGCTAGAGACAGAGTTTTCGAGCCAATTTCAGGGCTGAGCTGATGCTTTACTGGCATTCAGGATGTTGCTGATGTGCAGAACATATACCACAGGTCGTGCTGCCAATCGCCGTTGGGTGTAGCTGTGTTGATCATGTATCTTTTCAGACCTGTGTCGACATAAGCTGGTTCTCGACATTTGACCCGAACCGGGTGTTTCCCGGTGTCGTTGTAGAGAACTGTGCCGTTCGCATCTGTTTCAACCAGTTTGATGACCACTTCAAAGTCGAAATCTTCCTCTCTGGCGACCTGATACTGGGTCGCGCTCAATCGAACCATGGTGGCGTCCGGGAAACTGGCAGTGTGGAAGATTATCTGTTGGGCCGCACTAGGCGCAGCAACAAGAAGAAGGCCAACCACTATTGGAAGGATATACATATCCAAACTCCCGCAGCGCTCGCCTCATGGCAACAATAGCACAAACTGCCGCTGCGCACGATTCATAAATTCGAAACTTAAGGAGCTATTCCTATTTCACGTGCGCCCGCGCTGGAGCCAGATGCCGCAGGTAGGTGCCAGATTGCTCAACAAACGGAGTACTTTCGGAGCTGTTGCGCCGGCAGTGCGGCTGAGCCATCCGAAAAGACGTGGCGGCTGGTAATCTGCTCCGAGGTCCACCGGGAGCACGCACAGCAGCTGCGTGTTTGCCTGTGGGCGGAATCGGCGCGACTGCATTATTTGCTTAACCGACATAGGTACAGCTATGGGGCGAGAAAAGGGATCTGAGCTACCCCCGAATTTCGGACACTGACGTGAGCTACGATTTGCTGTCTGCTGATCTTCGACGAAGAGGAGATCAGAGATGTCGAAACGGAAGCACCATTCGCCTGAGTTCAAGGCCAAGGTCGCGCTTGAGGCTTTGAAAGGCGAACGGACTGTCGCTGAGCTGGCAAGCCAGTTTGGCGTTCACCCAACGATGATCCACAGCTGGAAGCGGGCGCTACTGGAGGGGCATCCGGTGTGTTCGAGCGTGGCAGCAAGAAAGGCCCGGAGATCGACGAAGAGCAGGGTAAAGAACTGCACGCCAAGATCGGGGAGCTGGCAGTTGCCAACGATTTTTTGCCACGAAAGCGCAAGCCGCGGATCGGCAAGTGAGACGCAAAATGGTCGAACCTGCCAATCCTGAGCTGTCTACCGGCAAGCAATGCAGGCTGCTGTCGATCCCGCGGCCGTCGTTCTATTGCACGCCCAAGGGCGAAACGGCTCTGAACCTGATGCTGATGCGGCAAATCGATGAGCAGTTCCTGGAAACACCGTTCTTCGGTGTTCGCCAAATGACCTGGCACCTGCGGAGCGAAGGCCATCTGGTGAACGAGAAACGCATCCGCCGTTTGATGCGGCTCATGGGCCTGATGCCGGTCTATCAGAAGCCCAACATCAGCAAGGCGGCAAAGGGACACAAGACATACCCCTATCTGTTGCTCGGTCTGCGCGTGACCCGCCCAGACCAGGTCTGGGCGGCCGGCATCACCTACCTGCCCCTCTCGGCAGATTGCTTCGCAATCGCCTGCCGGGCAATGGATGCGCAAGGGGTTCCTGTATTTGGTGGCGGTCCTTGACTGGCACACGCGCAAGATGCTGGCCTGGCGCATCTCGAACACGCTGGAAGCCGGCTTCTGCGTCGAGGCGCTGAACGAGGCAATCCACCGCTTCGGCCCGCCCGGGATCATGAATACCGATCAGGGCTCGCAATTCACCTCCTTCGCCCGGACAGACCGGCTGCACCGGGCTGGCGTGCGCATCTCGATGGACGGTAAAGGCCGGTTCCTTGATAACATCTTCGTGGAACGGCTATGGCGGCCGCTGAAATACGAATGCGTCTACCTGCAGGCTTGGGAAACCGGATCTGAGGCAAGGGCGGGCGTCGGAAAGTGGGTGGAATGACACCTGCACAGAAACTAAGATTGGCCGCGTATAATTCTACGACCAAGCCCTCGCAAAAATGGGGGGATTACCTTGGCTTTCCCCGCCCCTTGGGTTCAGAAAGTACTGATCAACCAAAAGGGCTTGGGCGGCCTGAATACCGAAGCTCGCGACGTCACAGGCCGCGCGCTCAGCATTAGAGCTCTTCTGCCAGGCCTTCTCGTCTTCGAGCTTGGTGAAGCCCTCCTGCGAAATGACCATCTTCTTGCGCAGGAGGGGGGCGCGGGACACGGACCCGGCGATAACCGGATGACTGATAATCGAAGACCTTGCTCTTTTTGCGGTCGTCGCTCGAACCGTATTCCGAGTAGAGGCAGACGATATCGCGGGTGTCCTGCTCACTGACGCGGCGGCGTTTGTTTCCCTCTGATTTGCGCAGCGGCTCGAACATCTCGGTGGCATTGATTAGCTGGACCTTGCCTTGGCGATGTTCGGGCTTCTTGTTTGAGAGAATCCAGGTGTAAGTGCCGATGCCGGTGCGGAAGAATATCTCTTGGGGCAGAGCGATGATGGCTTCGACCACGTCGCTTTCGAGCAGGTGGCGTCGGATCTCGGATTAGGGCTCCTTGAAGCTTCGGCAGGAAGCCACTCTGCCATGCTGTCAGACTGTTTGCGGATAGGAGAATGTACCACGGGCTTTAAGTGGGCTGAATGAGGACAACACATAGCTGGTTCTGCATTCCTCAAGCGGCGTTCTTTCGCGCCAGCTGGCGGATGCGTTAATACTCTGTTTCTGTGCTTTCGTGCGCTGCAGTCTGCTGTTTAAGGTGGAGAACTATAGGCACGTAACCCTCCCCATCTGAACGCTCCGAAACGACTTGGATCATGAAGTCAAAGGCCTGCTTCAGGCCTGAGATAGACGGTTTCATATTGCCTCCGGTTTTGATTTTGCCGGAAGGAAGTCGGTGCATGTCGTGATAGCCGGAAACCAGCCCGCGCATGGACTTTGGCGCCATGAGTTAATTGAGCAGGAGTATGTATGGAGGAGGTCAGTGTCTGCCATGTGGACGAAGAGCCTGGTTTCGCACTCTGCGGGGCAGTTTGTGTGGCAACTTCTAGCGCCGCAAACAAAAAACCCTCGAGAACCGAAGTTTTCGAGGGTTTTTGGGCTTGACAATGGTGCCCAGGAGAGGACTCGAACCTCCACGTCCATACGGACACTAGCACCTGAAGCTAGCGCGTCTACCAATTCCGCCACCTGGGCAGGTGTCGTG
>NZ_LUKH01000224.1:0-3581 GCF_001593695.1 Leisingera sp. F5
TTTTTGCGTTGGGTAGCAATCTGCCCGCCATTCCGCCGCCACACCCTCCCCCTTGCATGATTGGCAAAGATTGCCATATGCTGTTTCAGCGAAAGGAACCCGCCATGGCCACCATGAACGTCTCCCTGCCGAACCAGATGAAAGACTGGGTCGAGGAACAGGCCCGCACCGGCACCTATGCCAATTCCAGCGATTACGTCCGCGACCTGATCCGCCGCGATCAGGCCCGCACCGCCGCCATAGGTGAACTGCAATCCGCCATCGACGCAGGCCTCGCCAGCGGCCCGGCGGAAGGGCTGTCAGCACAGGACTTCAAGGCCGCTATGCGCCGCAATGGCTGAGCTGCGCTGGCTGATCCGCCCCGCCGCCCGCGCCGACCTTTCGGCCATCTGGCGCTATGGGTTGGAAAGCTTGGGCGAGGCACAGGCGGATGCCTATGCCGACAGCCTCTTTGCCCTGTTCGAGCTTCTGGCGGATTTCCCGGAAATGGCGCGTGAACGTCCCGAATTCACCCCGCCGGTTCGTATTCACCCCTCGGGCGCGCATCTGGTGATTTACCGGCTGGAAAACTCCCGCCCCGAGATCATCCGCATCCTGCACGCCCGCCAGGACCTGACGGCCTTCCTCTCGGAATAGAACCACACGAAACACCCGTTCCGCGCTTGCCATTTTCCGCACATCTGCTCTGATACGGCGCATGGACCCGCATCTCGACCCCCGGAAAACCGCCCGGCTGATCCAGCACCTCAAGGATCAGATGGACCACCTGCCGCCCAAGCTGAAGGCGGCGGCGAAATACGTGATCGACAATCCTGGCGACTTCGGCCTCGATACCGTCCGGGTCTCAGCGCAGAAAACCGGCATCAGCGCCAATGGCTTTGTCCGCCTCGCCCAGCACCTGGGCTATGACACGTTCGAGGCCTTCCGCGCCCCCTTCCGCGCCGCGCTGACCACCACGCACGAGGTAGACCTCGGCCAGGATTGGCTCGACCGGATGCAGGACCAATGCCCCGCTGGCGCACTGCAAGCCGCCGCCGCGCGCAACCAGCTCAACATCACCTCGCGGTCATTGCGGCTGATGACCGCGGAACGCACTGAGGCTGTTACAGAAACGCTGCTCTCCGCCCGCCGCAGCTATGTCATCGCAGCCCGCTCTTCCTACGCATTGGCCTATTACTTCCACTACGTTGGCCGCATGGCCCTGCCGGGGCTGGAGCTGGTCCCGCGCCACATGGGTGCCGCGCTGGACGATCTGCTGGAAATCACCCCCGAGGACTGCCTGATCGCCCTCACCTTCGCCCCCTATTCCGCCGGCACCATCCAGGCGCTGCGGTTCGCGGCAGAGCGCGGCGCCAAGGTGATCCTGATCTCCGACAGCGAAGTCATCGCCCCCGGCATCCGCACCGATCATGTGCTGGCGGTGGCTGCCAATTCGCTGCACCCATTCGGCGCCATCGGCGGCGCCATGGCAGTGCTGGAATGCCTGCTTACCCATCTGATCGAAGCTGCCGGCCCCGAAGCCCTGCGCCGCATCGAAGCCTACGACGCCCTGCGCCAAGACAGCGGCGCCTATTGGAGCGGCCCGAAACTGCCGCGGGTCAGCCGCTAGGGAACTTGAGTGAAGCAGCCTGTCAGGGCTTGCCCGCCGCCGCATTCGCGCGTCTAGTACCTGCACAATGGATGGAGAACCCCGCCATGGATATGATGATGGCTTTGGCGCTTGCGGGCGCAACCGCGCTGCTGGTCGCCGTGCCGGGACCGAATGTGGCGCTGATCATCGCCAATACCCTGGCCCGCGGCTTCCGCCTTGGCGCGGTCACGGTGCTTGGCACCACCGCAGGCGTGGCCCTGCAGCTTGCCGCTGTGGTGCTGGGGCTGGCCGCCGTGCTGGAATTCGCCGCCTCCGCCTTCCTCTGGCTGAAATGGGCCGGGGTCACCTATCTGCTCTATCTGGGTGTCCGCTCCTGCCGGCAAGGCCTTGCCGGCATGGAAGAGGCCAAGGCCAGCCGCAAACCGCTGCGCATCATTTTCTGGCAAGGGCTGCTGCTGGCCATCATCAATCCGAAAACCCTGCTGTTCAACGCGGCTTTCCTGCCGCAGTTTGTCGCCCCCGGTGCAGGATCATCGTCCCTGCTCACCGCAGCGGCGATCTACTTGGCAGTGATCTTCGCAGGCGACATGCTCTGGGCCGCCTCGGCGCAATCCGCACGGCCCGCGATCCTCCGGCTGGGCCGCCTGCGCCACCGGCTGACCGGCGCGCTGTTCATCACTTCCGGCCTTGGCCTGGCATTGGCGCGCACGGACCGCTGAGGGGCGATACCTTTTCCCTCAGACATCACCGTCAATGAACGGGTTCTGAGCCTCATATTCGTCCCGGGTGGCCCGTTTGTGATTTCCTTCCAGCCGCACCGCGGCCATCGCCCGGTCCGTATAAATCTCCGACCGCAAAGGCCAGCTCAGCGCCGCCTCAAACAGCCCCGGCATCAGGTCATAGCCTTCATTTTCCCCATCCGTGTCCCGCATCCACAGATGCGACCCGCAGGTGCTGCAAAACGCCCGTTCCGAAAAGGCCGAGGATTGATACCGGGTTACCGGCCCTTCAACCGAAACGGCCTCAGCAACCGCTTCGAAACACAGAAACAGCCCGCCGCTCCAGCGCTGGCACATGCGGCAATGACAGGCCCCGGGCCGCGGATCATGCGCCCCTTTCACTAGGATCTTTACTGCACCGCACAGGCAGCGGCCTTCCAGAACGTCACTCATAACCAAACTCCCCACAGCCCGGAAATAAGCCGCAGGCGCCGGGCAAGCGGCGGCCCGTCCGGGCGGGCTGGCGCTTTTTCTAGGTCACGCCCTGCAAGCGGTCAGAGGTATGCTGCAGGGATAAAGCGGCAAACGCAACGGCAGGCGCCGCCGCCCCACGGGCCGCCGCCTGCCCTTAGCACTTGATCAAAGCCGCAGATCCGCCTGATCCGGCGCCAGCACATATTTCAAGTCATAGACCAGCGCGCCATCAGATCCCAAGGCGCGGATCGCTTCCGCTCCCATCTCCCGGAACTCCGAATGCGCGACAGCCAGAACCATCCCGGAATAGGCCCCCTGCTCCGGCGCGGGAACCAGCGAAACCCCGTATTCTTCACGCGCTTCCTCCGGGTCCGCGTGCGGGTCAAACACATCCACCGCGACCCCGTATTCCTCAAGGCTGCGCACCGCATCAATCACCCGCGTGTTGCGCAGGTCCGGGCAGTTCTCCTTGAACGTCAGCCCCATCACCAGAACCCGCGCGCCAGCGACCGGCAGGCCGCGTTTCAGCATCGCCTTCACCATCTCGCCGGCCGCATAAGCACCCATGCCGTCATTCAGCCGCCGGCCCGCCAGCAGGATTTCAGGATGATAGCCCAGCTGTTCCGCCTTGTGAGTCAGGTAATAGGGGTCCACCCCGATGCAGTGCCCGCCCACCAGACCGGGGCGGAACGGCAGGAAATTCCATTTGGTTCCAGCGGCTTCCAGCACTGCCTGGGTATCAATCCCCATCCGGTTGAAGATCTTGGCCAGCTCATTCACCAGCGCGATATTGATGT
>NZ_LUKH01000225.1:0-3578 GCF_001593695.1 Leisingera sp. F5
CATTCACAAAGAAGGAAATCCGCCCGACCATCGCGGGGAAGTCCTCCGGCGCGATGCGCGGCTTCAGCTCATCCAGCACCGCCTGGGCGGTTGCCAGGGCAAAGGCCAGCTCCTGCTCCGGCGTCGCGCCAGCCTCCTGCAGGTGGTAGGAACACACGTTCATCGGGTTCCACTTGGGCACGTTGGTGTAGCAGTACTCGGCCACATCCGCGATCATCTTCAGGCTGGGCTTGGGCGGGCAGACATAGGTGCCGCGGCTCAGGTATTCCTTGATCAGGTCGTTTTGCACCGTGCCCTGCAGTTTCGAGACATCCGCGCCCTGTTCCTCGGCCACCGCAATGTAAAGCGACAGCAGCCAGGGCGCCGTCGCATTGATGGTCATCGACGTGTTCATCTGTTCCAGCGGGATCTCGTCGAACAAGGCCCGCATGTCGCCCAGATGGCCGACCGGCACACCGACCTTGCCCACTTCGCCGCGCGCCAGAACGTGGTCGCTGTCGTACCCGGTCTGCGTCGGCAGATCGAAGGCCACCGACAGACCGGTCTGCCCCTTGGCCAGGTTGGCGCGGTACAGCGCGTTGGACGCCGATGCCGTGGAATGGCCGGCATAGGTGCGGATCAGCCAGGGGCGGTCTTTTTGCATCTGCGGCATGTTGGGCCTCGCGAGTTGGTGTGCTGGTAATTTTATTTCGTCACGCAGATGTAAACTGCAATTTTCAACCCATGTCAATTCGCTGCGTTGCGGCATAGGCTGCAGCAGCGCCAGTTTCTCCAAAAGGTAGATTGCGAAGGCGTCGCCTCCCGCATAGGGTCTGCGGTATTTTAGTATAATTTTCATTGAGGGTGTTATGGCAGAAACCCGCAGGATGACCGAACTTGACGGGCTGCGCGCCATTGCCGTGCTGTCTGTTGTTCTGTTCCACTACTTTCAGCGTTTTCCAGAGTTCTACCCCTACGGAGACAGCCTTCTGCCGCTGGCGGGTTACGGCAACCTTGGCGTTCACCTGTTCTTTGTCATTTCCGGATTTGTCATCACCGTCTCGCTCAGGTCCGGAAACGGATTGCGGGGGTTTCTGCTCAAGCGGCTGCTGAGGCTGTGGCCGCCCCTGGCGGTGTGCGCGGTCATCACTTTCGCGGCCATGCATCTGATAGACAGCGCCTACAGCGGGACGGTGCGGACTGGTTTCAGCGGCTTTGCAGCATCGCTAAGCTTTGTCCCCCCAGTCTTTTGGCGGTCTTATTTCGGCTTCGATGGGTATATCGACGGCGTGTATTGGACATTGACCTGTGAAGTGCTGTTTTACCTCTGGGCGGCGGTCTTCTTCTCAATCTTCGGACCCTGCCGATTTGCCGAACGTGCAGCCCTGGCACTTTTGGCCGGGCAATCTGTCTTGTTAGCGGCGGACTTTATTTTTCCGGACCTTGTGCTTTTGCAATTGAACATGCTGCTGCTTGTGGGCTACGCGCATTTGTTTGCGGCTGGCGTCCTTTTTGCCCGGGTATACAGCCACGGCGCCTGCGCCCGTACGCTTGCGCTGCTGGGGGCAAGTTTTGTGATGGCGCTGGGCATGGCTCAGAATGCAGGAGAGGCCGCAATTCTGACGCTTATCTACCTGATAGTTGCCGCCTGCGCCTGGCGCCTGCCTGCGGCGCGCCTGCTGGGATGGCGGCCTTTGTCCTGGATCGGGCTGGTCAGCTATTCGGTTTATCTGCTGCACAATAATATCGGCATTACGCTGTTGTCCCTGTTGCCGCCGGGGCTGCCGGATGCCGCATATTATGCCGGCGCTGCCGGGGCACTGGGCGGGGTGCTGCTGCTGGCTTGGGGTATGTTCACCTGGGTCGAGACGCCTTCCCAGGCCTTTGCCAGGCGATTGACTGTGCGGCTCAGGCATCCGCGGGAGCCGGAAAAGTTGCGGCACGGGTAACTGGCGAAAAGCCCTGCGCGCGAATTTCAATTCCCTTGTAATGCCCTACAGCCTGCGCAACTGTCCTAGTATGACGCAAACCGTGGAAATTCCGCTGTGGTTATTCATGCTGATCGTGGGCTTTGCCGCGGTGACTTTTGCCTCGCATTTCCTGTTTCCCTCGGTGCGTTGGTTTTTCCGGCGGCGTCTGGAGCGCGCGGTGGCGCGGTTGAACCAGCGGCTGGAAAGGCCGATTGAACCGTTCAAGCTGGCCCGCCGCCACGACATGATCCAGCGGCTGATCCATGACCCGCAGGTGGCCCAGGCGGCGGCGGATCACGCGGCGGCGGCGGGTATTCCTGAAAACGTGGCCTACGAGCAAGTGCGCCGCTATGCCCGCGAGATCGTACCCGGATTTTCCGCCTTTGCCTATTTCGGCCTGGCGATCCGCGCGGCACGGTTGTTGTCCAATGCGGTCTACAGGGTGCGGCTGGGCCATCAGGACGAGGCGGCATTGCGCGCCATCGACCCCAATGCAACGGTGGTCTTTGTGATGAACCACCGCTCGAATATGGATTATGTTCTTGTAACCTATCTGGCGGCGGAGCGCACGGCGCTGTCTTATGCAGTTGGGGAATGGGCGCGGGTCTGGCCGCTGTCACGTCTGATCCGGGCGATGGGCGCTTACTTCATCCGCCGCCGTTCGCGCAATAATCTCTACCGCAAGGTGCTGGCCGCCTATGTGCGCCTGGCAACCCGCGGCGGATCCACCCAGGCGATGTTTCCCGAAGGAGGGCTCAGCCTGGACGGTGCCATTGCTGCGCCCAAGCTGGGCCTGCTGAAATACATCGTCGAAGGCTATGACCCCCAGGGGCGCGATGTGGTCTTTGTGCCGGTGGCGTTGAATTACGACCGGGTGCTGGAAGACAAAATCCTGACATCTGCTGCCAAGGATGGCGACCGCAGGTTCCGGGCCCGCATCGGCCTGGTGGCGTTGCGGCTGCTGTGGCTGTGGATGACCGGGCGTTACCACCGTTCGGGTTATGCTGGGGTGAACTTTGGCCGCCCCCTCAGCCTGGCTGCGTTTGGTGCCGGGCGGGAAGGGGACATGACCAAGCTGCTGGGGCGGGTATTGATGGCACGGATCAGCGCCATTGTCCCGGTGTTGCCGGTGCCGCTGATTGCAGCCATCCTGCAGCAGCACGGCCCCCTCAGTCGCGCCGCCGTTGAGCATCGGCTGGCGGAACTGATTGCGGCAATGCCGCTGGCCCAGGTCCACATGCCCGGGGAAAACCTGGGATATGCGGTGGACGCAGGGCTGAGGCAGCTGGTGCGGCGCGGTCTTGTCTGCGGGGGCAATGGTCAGTTCAAGCCGGTTGCAGAGCGCCGCGACCTGCTCGCCTTCTATGCCAATTCTATCCGCCATCTGATGCCCCAAGACGGTGCGCGGCCGGGTGGCGGGGATGATTTTTCTGCGCCTGCCAAAGGCAATGCTGCATCTGCAGGGTCATAAAGTTTCAATATTGATCCAAAAGAGGTTGCAATATTACCTTCCCAATCTTATTCCCTAGGTAATCGCTGCGATTCTGCATCGCGGCATAGACCGGAACACAAAGGAGGCCATCATGGCATTGGATACCCAGACTGACGTCATGTCGTACGAGGCGCCCG
>NZ_LUKH01000226.1:0-3578 GCF_001593695.1 Leisingera sp. F5
GATCTGGCTCGGGTGGATGGCCCATTTGCCTTCGCAGCCCAGAACTGCAGCGCGTTTTGCCGCGGCTTTATAGCCTTCTTGGTCCTGGAAATCGCCGAACGGGCCGTCAATCGGACGCAGGCCGTTGGCGCGCGCGGCAACCACCATGCGGGCCAGCGCATAGTGCCACATGTCGCCCCAGTGCACCTCGCGCGAGCCGTCTGCGGCCGGGTCGGTCAGCACTGAGTAATCGGGGTTCACTCCGCCGATGATGGTGGTGCGGGCGCGGGTCGAGGCGGCATAGTCGGCAACGCCGAAATGCAGCGATTCATTGCGTTTGGAGGCTGCGGCAATTTCACTCACGTTCTGCATGCCAAGCGCGGTTTCGATGATGTGCTCAAAACCGATCCGCTTCTTCAGACCCTTGGCGTCTTCGATCTGGGTGACCAGCATGTCGACGGCGTAAACATCGGCTGCGGTGCCCACTTTGGGAACCATGATCAGATCGAGACGTTCGCCTGCCTGTTCAACAACATCGACCACATCGCGGTACATGTAGTGGGTGTCGAGGCCGTTGATTCGGACCGACATGGATTTGTTGCCCCAGTCGATGTCGTTCAGTCCCTCGATGATGTTCTTGCGGGCCTGTTCCTTTTCGTCCGGCGCAACCGCGTCTTCGAGATCCAGGAAGATCACGTCTACATCAGATTTCGCTGCCTTTTCAAACATTTGCGGCTGTGATCCTGGGATCGCCAACTCGCTGCGGTTCAGGCGGCCGGGGGCTTGTTCAATGGTGTGAAATGACATGGGTTCTCTCCTCACTCGTGATGGGTTTTGTCCTCTCCCCTTTAGGCATTCCTCACGAAGGTGTTTCCTGTCAAGAAAAAAATCTTCATTTAAATACATTCGCACGTGCGTACGCGGGCGCGACGCGCCCTCGCGTGCGTACAGGCGCACATGCACGCGCGTGAGGCGCCGGGTGCCGCTACGGGATCATTCCTCGAGGTGGAAATCACCCTTGGCGGCGCGGTTGGCGTAGTAAAACGCAATCGCCTGTGCGCGGTTTTTGACCGAGAGTTTTTCGTAAAGGTTCGAGAGGTGGAACTTCACCGTGTTGGTGGAGATTTCCAGCTCCTTGCTGAGCTCCTTGTTGGTCAGCCCTTTCGACAGTGCCTCCAGCATGGTGCGTTCGCGGTGGGACAGCTGCCCCGTTTGAGGCGGGCATCGGCTTTACCGTGCCGCTGAAATCGAAAGAGGATGATTTTATCGGCCGCGACGCGCTGATCCGGCGCAAGACCACGCCAGCGCGCAAGCTGGTGGGGCTGGATATCGATTCGGCAATTGACGTGGCGCATGGCGACTGTGTCCGCATTGGCCGCGCGCAAATTGGCGAGGTGACCTCTGCAATGCGGTCGCCGCTGCTGGGCAAGAACATCGCGCTGGCGCGGGTGGACGTATCCTGTTCAGAGGTGGGAACAGAGGTGGAAATCGGTAAACTTGATGGACATCAAAAACGCCTGCCCGCCAAGATCGTACCCTTTGCCCATTACGACCCCAAGAAAACCCGGCCTCAATCCTGAGGCCGGCCGGTTCGGTGCACGGAGGTTACATGGTTCAGAAGTTGATTGACCAGATCGGCGGCGAAGAGGTGATCCGCGCGCTGGTCGAGCGGTTCTACGATATTGTCGAGGAAACGGAAACCGGCGCCCGGATCGTCAAGCTGCACAAGCGCGGGCATGGGATGGACCATGCCCGGATGGAGCAGTTTAATTTTCTGTCTGGTTTCATGGGCGGCCGCCGGTATTACGAAGAAAAACACGGCCACATGGACGTGAAACTGATGCACGCCCATGTGCCCATCACTGAAAAGGACGCCGAGAACTGGCTCCAGTGCATGGATCAGGCGCTGGCGGACCTGTCCTTGGAAGGGCCGCATGTGGAGCGGCTGCGCCAGGTGTTCCGGCGCGTGGCGCTGATGCTGGTCAATGACCTTGCCGAGTGGGGCGAGGCGCGCGCGTCAGCTTGAGCGCAGCGCCTGTTGCACTTTAGGGAGCCTCCGGCGGGAGTATTTTGCAAAGGTGAATGGCTGGCTGGTTGATCAATCCGGCCGTCTAAGGAAGATTTGCACATCGGCCACATTAGTGCCGGTGCCGCCGGTGATCAGCAATGCGTCCGCAGCCTTGAGAGCGGCAAAGCTGTCATTGTCGGCAAGCAGAGCGTCCGGGTCATGACCGGCAGCCTTGATCGCGGCCCAGGTGGCGGGGGTGGCGATGCCGCCAGCCGCGTCCGTAGGGCCATCACGCCCGTCAGTGCCGCCGGAGAGGAACAGCCAATCGCCATTCAGCCGGTCAGCACCCAGTTTGGCGACGCGCAGGGCCAATTCCTGGTTGCGCCCGCCAAGGCCTTTGCCGCGGAGCTGAACAGTGGTTTCGCCGCCGAAGATCAATGCGGCAGGTTTGTCTTCGGGGGCGGCCTCCGCAGCCGCAACGACCGTTTCAGCGGCCACTGACACATCGCCGACCAGCCGGTGGGAGACCAGCTTGGGGTTCCAGTCTTCCGCGGCTGCCGCCATCATCGCCTTGAGGCTGTGGCGGTTGGAGCCGATCAGGGTGTTGGTGGTCGGGGGCGGGGCGTCCTTGGCCCCCTCAGCGGCACTGAGGTGGTTTCTGACCGCTTCGCGCGCGCTGTCCCAGAGCTCCGCCCGCTGCATGATTTCCCGCGCCTGAGCGCGTGTGCCGATGGGGGCCACGGTTGGGCCGGAGGCAATGGCACGCAGGTCGTCGCCGATTACGTCCGACAGGATGAAGGCCTGCACTTGGGCTGGTGCGGCATGACGCAGCAGGCCGCCGCCCTTGGTGTCCGACAACTGTTGACGGATCAGGTTCATCTCGTTGATTTCCAGCCCGGAGGCGAGCAGCAGTTTGTTCACTGCCGATTTGTCGGCCAGCGAGAGGCCGGGGGCGGGGGCCACCATCAGCGCGGAGCCACCGCCGGAGATCAGCGCAATCAGCCGGTCATCGGGGCCCAGGGAGTGAGCCATTTCTATGGCAGCCTGACCTGCGGCGGCGCTGCTTTCATCCGGCACCGGATGGGCGCCGCAGATCACTGTGGCGCCAGGAATTTCGGTGTAATTTTCGGGGTTTGTGATGGCCAGGGCCTGGGCAGTGCCGGGGATCAGCTTCAGCGCTTCGCGCATCATCGGGATGGCGGCTTTGCCCACTGCGAGCAGCACGTTGCTGCCGCCTTCTGGCAGCGGAGCTAATGGCGAAGACGCCAGCTGGGCACGCAGGGCTTGTGCCGGGTCGGCCCGGTCTACGGCGGCCTGAAACAGGGCCTTGGCGGTGGTCAGCAATCCGGTCATCTGCATCTCCCTGGCGTAGCGGCATACAGCCGCCCCAGTGGAACCGGGGCGGCGTAAGGTCTTGAAACAGAACGGCGGCTTAGTTGCCGGCGATCTGCTTGGCCTTTTCCACCAGCACTTCTGCCTGGCGGATCGAGGCATAGTCAATCAGGCGGCCGTCCAGCGACACCGCGCCTTTGCCGGCGGTTTCGGCTTCGGCCATTGCCTCCAGAATGCGGTGCGCCTTGGTGATCTCCGC
>NZ_LUKH01000227.1:0-3549 GCF_001593695.1 Leisingera sp. F5
GAGCAAGGACGATATGGACCTGGCAAAGGCGCTGACCCTGCTCAGCCTGCCGCGCCAGATCGGCGACCACCCCGAAGGCGGTGTGATTGCCTCCAACTTCGGCCGCTTCGGCCCCTATTTGATGCACCAGCTGCCCGAAGAGGAAAAACCTGTCTACGCCAACCTCAAGGACCCCAACGACGTCTTTGAAATCGGCATGAACCGGGCGGTGGAACTGCTGGCGGAAAAGCGCGCCAATCCGGGCCGCCGCGGCAGCCGTGCTGCTGCCAAGCCGCTGAAGGAGCTGGGGGATCACCCCGACAGCGGTGGCGCCATCAACATCATGGACGGCCGCTACGGGCCTTACGTCAAATGGGAAAAGGTCAATGCCACACTGCCCAAGGACGTAGAACCCAAGGACGTGACCATGGAAATGGCGATGGAGCTGATTGCGGAAAAATCCGCAAAGGGCGGCAAGAAGAAGGCAGCGGCCAAAAAGCCCGCAGCCAAGAAAAAAGCAGCGCCTAAGAAGGCCGCAGCGAAAGATTGACAACCGGCGGCGTGGACTTGGGCGGGGTGCTCCCGCCGGTTCCAGGCGCATTGACATGCGCCCTCACCGTTGGGCCCGGCGCCGCTAACGCGGCGTGGACCATGTCCTGCGCGCTTCCTTCTCTGTTCTGCAGCGGGTCAAGGGCGGCTCTGCCGCTGCGTCAGCGGCTTGCCCTTGACGCGGCGCAGAACAGTTTCACTCTCGCGAATGCCCAAAAAGTGCATAGCTGCCCTTATTGGGCTTCTCACCAAGACTTTCTTTTGCGCCGTAGAGCGGCGCCACGCCCAAGGCTGATGGAGCATTTGCCAGAGGCAAATGCTCCGGGAAGGCGCGGGAGCCTCCCCTTCTCTGTTCTCCGTAGAAATACGTGCCCGTCTCCGTATTCATTGACTCTGCTCCAGCCGGCAGCCAGAAATCCCGCAACCGGCATACTGGGAGAACTCCATGAAGAAGGTATATTCCAACGCTGCTGAAGCGCTCAACGGGCTGCTTCACGACGGCATGTTCATCGCTGCGGGCGGTTTCGGCCTCTGCGGCATCCCTGAACTGCTGCTGCAGGCGATCAAGGACGCAGGCACCAAGGATCTGACTTTTGCCTCCAACAACGCCGGCGTCGATGATTTTGGCATTGGCATCCTGCTGCAGACCCGGCAGGTGAAAAAGATGATCTCGTCTTATGTGGGCGAAAACGCGGAGTTCATGCGCCAATATCTGAGCGGTGAGCTGGAGCTGGAATTCAACCCGCAAGGCACTCTGGCTGAACGCCTGCGCGCGGGCGGCGCAGGCATCCCAGGTTTCTTCACCAAGACCGGTGTTGGCACCGTGATCGCTGAAGGTAAATTCGAAAAACAGTTCCCTACCGGCCCCGACGGCGCCATGGAGGACTACATCATGGAGGAAGGCATCTTTGCCGACCTCGCCATCGTCAAGGCCTGGAAAGCGGACGAGACCGGTAACCTGGTGTTCCGCAAGACCGCCCGCAACTTCAACGCCCCTGCCGCCACCTGCGGCAAAACCTGCGTGGTTGAGGTTGAGGAAATCGTGCCCACCGGCTCGCTGGATCCGGATTCGATCCACCTGCCCGGCATCTATGTGCACCGCATCATCCAAGGCGATCACGAGAAACGCATCGAACAGCGCACCGTGCGCAAGCGGGAGGAAGCATAATGCCCTGGGACCGTAATCAAATGGCAGCACGCGCCGCGCAGGAGCTGCAGGACGGCTGGTATGTGAACCTCGGCATCGGCATCCCGACCCTGGTCTCCAACTACATCCCCGAAGGTGTGGAAGTGACCCTGCAATCGGAAAACGGCATGCTGGGCATGGGCCCTTTCCCCTTTGAGGGTGAGGAGGATGCTGACCTGATCAACGCCGGCAAGCAGACCATCACCGAGCTGCCGCAGACCGCCTATTTCGACTCGGCGCAGTCGTTCGCGATGATCCGCGGCGGCAAGATCGCGATGGCGATTCTAGGTGCGATGGAAGTGGCCGAGAACGGCGACCTGGCCAACTGGATGATCCCCGGCAAGCTGGTCAAGGGCATGGGCGGCGCCATGGATCTGGTGGCAGGCGTCGGCCGCGTGGTTGTGGTGATGGACCACACCAACAAGCATGGCGACAGCAAGGTGCTGAAGGACTGCACCCTGCCGTTGACCGGCAAGGGCGTGGTGGATCGGATCATCACCAATCTGGGGGTTCTGGACGTCGTGGATGGCGGCCTGAAGATCGTTGAGTTGGCGGATGGTGTCAGCGAAGACGATATCCGCAGCGCGACCCAGGCCACCCTGGTGGACTGATCCCGGATTAGACCTGATAATCAGGGCCCGCCGGTTTCCGGCGGGTCTTTTCTTTGCAAATCCGGTTGGCAGTCAAACCCCGGCAGCAGGCCCAGGCCGTGCGCGCGGACGCTGCGTGTGCCAGATAGCGCCTTCGGGCGGGTTGACGATTTCATACATGTAGACACGCTTATCGTACCAATTGACGATCTTCTCCTGGCCGTCTTCGAACACCACCACGCAATAACTGCCCATGGCCGGATCACAGCTGTCGCGGCCAAGCAGGGTAACGGTGACCGGATCCACCAAATGCCGGTTGAACAGTACAATCGCCTTGGTCTGCTTACCCGAAACATACAAAGCGCCAGCAAACAGGCCTGCGGCCAGCAGCACAAAACCCAGGCCCGAGAAATTCCGGAACGGGTTGACCTTTGCTAGTCCCGGAGCAAAGGCGACAAACACCATCCGCCCGAATATCCCGGCAAAAGCAATCAGGCCGAGCATTGCAAGTGTGCTGGTGGCCTCTTGCGAACCCGCGGCAAGAGCCGCCGGATCAATTCCCAAATCCAATTCCTGTCTCCAATCTCTCAAAGCCAAATGAAGCGGCTTAATCCTGTCAATTCCTGCACCATAGCGGCAGCGGCAGGAATAGGACAAAAACTTTGCAGAAAACACACCATTTCAAGACATTGCGGACAGGCGGCTGGCAGGCTGGCAGAACTCCAGTTATGCCCTGCTTTCGCTTGTCAAACTGATTTGAGTTGCCTGCCCCATCCTCCGCCAATATGAACAGACCGGTACACACAGAGATGGATTATGCGCCCGAACAAACGAGACGAATTGGTCAGCAAAGCCCTGGACGTGTTTTACCGCAGCGGTTTTCACGCGACAGGAATGGACACACTGGTCAAGGAAACCGGCGTGTCAAAGACTTCCATGTACAAGCACTTCCGCACTAAGGATGAGCTGATCATTGCTGTCCTGCAGCTGCGGGACGAGAACTTCCAAAACTGGCTTTATGGCCGTATGGAAAAGCTGTCGAACACACCGGCGGGACAGTTGATCGGTGCTTTCACCGCTCTAGGAGAGTGGTTCGCCAAGCCCGAGTTTGCCGGCTGCATGTTTGTAAAGGCCAGCTCCGAATTTCAAAACCATGCGCATCCGGTGTACCGGCAGTCCAGCGCGCACAAACAGATGCTGCTGGACCATTTCACAGCGCTGGCCCAATCAGCCGGGGTGCCTGAT
>NZ_LUKH01000228.1:0-3544 GCF_001593695.1 Leisingera sp. F5
CACCTCACCTTGAACGAAGCCAGGGAGGAGGTGGACGATTTCCTCTATATCGAAAGCCTGCTGAGAGAACTGGACGGGCGGCCGCACTAGAAGCCCAGCCCCTGTGCCAGGTCTCAACATCAAGCCAGTGAAGTCACCCAGAGGATCATTGCATCTTCGGGGCTGACAGATATGACATTGTGCCCCATGGCCGCGTCGTAATAGGCGCTGTCACCGCGGCGCATTTCGATCGGCTCATAAAATTCCGTGTAAAGCTTGACCACCCCGGTCAGCACATACAGGAATTCCTCGCCGTCATGGCGCACCCAGCCGTCAAATTCATCCAATGACCGCGCCCGCACCCGCGCCCGGTAGGGCAGCATCTGCTTGCGCGACAGACCGTCCGCCAGCAGCTCGTGCTCATATGTCGCGGTGGCATGGGCCGAACCGTCACCTGATTTGGTCACCGTCATCCGCCCGTTCACCTGATCGCGCTGCGGCTGGGTAAACAGCTGCGGCACCGAGATCTGAAGGCCCACCGCCAGCTTCTTAAGCGCCTCGTAAGTCGGCGACATCTGGCCATTTTCGATCTTGGACAAGGTCGAGCGCGCCAACCCGGCCTGATTGGCAGCGTGTTCCAGCGTCCAATCCCGCGCCTTGCGCAACTCGCGCACGCGCGCGCCCAGGTCCAATGGCTCTGCTTCGTCATCTCCGCCGTTTGCACGGGCGATGGTAATCAGGGACTTCGGGTCACGGCTTGTCATAGCCACTCTATAAGCCGCACCTGCGCAGCTTGCAACGCAGGACGGCGCGGGCTAGCCAATTGCCATGCTGTCCGTTTTTGATCAGGGGCCGTTTGCGCCCTGCCCTTCGCCTTTCAATCTCGCGGCCCATGTGCTGCGCCATGCCCGTCGGCTGGCGGCCAAGACCGCGCTGTCGGTTCTCGCGGGCGATGCCTGCGAAGACTGGAGTTATGCCCGGCTTGAAGCAGCGGTGCGCGGAACCGGAACAGGGCTGCTCAAGGCGGGATTGAAACCTGGAGATATTGTGCTGATGAGGCTGGGGAACACGGTTGAGTTTCCCATTGCCTACCTCGGCGCCATTGCCGCCGGACTGGTGCCGGTGCCCACCTCATCCCAATTGACAGCGCCCGAAACCGCCCGGATGATTGCAGATCTGAACCCGGCAGCGGTGCTGCGCGACCCGGCTGTGCCCTGCGCGAGTCACCCGCTGCAGATCAGTACGGCCCGCTTGCTGGATATGCACCGCTTGCTTCCCTGCGACTACGCCTTTGGAGACCCGGAGCGGCTCGCCTATGTGGTCTACACCTCAGGCACCAGCGGAAATCCGCGCGCCGTCTCCCACGCCCACCGGGCAGTTTGGGCGCGGCAGATGATGGTGGAGGGCTGGTACGGTCTGACGCAGGACGACCGGCTGCTGCATGCGGGTGCTTTCAACTGGACCTACACACTGGGCACCGGACTGCTGGATCCCTGGACGGCGGGTGCAACGGCGCTGATCCCGCAGCCCGGAACCCCGCCTGATGACCTGCCCGCGCTGCTGCGCCGGCACCGTGCAACCCTTTTTGCCGCCGCTCCAGGCGTCTACCGGAAACTCCTGCACGCCGGCCCGCTCGAATTGCCGGACTTGCGGCATGGGCTTTGCGCTGGTGAAAAGCTCTCCCGCCAGCTGCACGCTGCCTGGGACACTGCAACAGGCTGCGGATTGTTTGAGGCTTTCGGCATGTCGGAATGCTCCACTTTCATCTCCTCTTCACCGTCCCGCCCTGCACAGGACGGGGCGCTGGGGCAGCCGCAATCCGGCCGCAAAGTGGCTATTCTGGGCGCTGACGGACCGGTTCCAACGGGGGAGGAAGGCACCATCGCCATCCACCGCTCAGACCCGGGGCTGATGCTTGGCTATCTGAACGCGCCTGAAGAAACCGCCGCCCGCTATCAGGGGGATTGGTTCCTGACCGGTGATCAGGGCGCAATGACCGGCGCCGGGCAAGTCCGCTATCTGGGACGCGCTGACGACATGATGAATGCGGGCGGCTACAGGGTGTCCCCGATCGAGGTTGAAACGGCTTTGGCGGCCCATCCCGGCATCACTCAGGCCGGCGCCGCAGCGGTGGAGGTGAAGCCGGACACTTTTGTCATCGCGGCCTTCTATACCGGTCCCAAAGAGTTGAACGCCGCAGAACTGCAGGCCTTTGCATCCCAGCGCCTGGCCCGTTACAAGCAGCCCCGCGCTTATGTCCATCTCGACGTCCTGCCTGCAGGCGCCAATGGCAAACTGCTGCGCCGCGCCCTGCCCGCCCTGTTCAAAGGATGACCCAAATGACCACCGTCAAACTCGACATCCTGTCGGACCCGATCTGCCCCTGGTGCTATATCGGCAAGACCCATCTGGACAAGGCGCTGGCCGAGGTTCCGGATCATCCCTTTGTCATTGAATGGCATCCGTTTCAGCTGAACCCCGACATGCCGCGCGAAGGCATGGACCGGCGCGACTACCTGGAGCGCAAGTTCGGCGGCAAAGACGGCGCGGTTAAGGCTTATGCGCCGGTGGTGGAACACGCCGGAAACGCTGGGCTGACCATCAATTTCGAGGCGATGACGCGCACGCCAAACACTCTGGATGCGCACCGGCTGATCCATTGGGCCGGAATCGAAGGCAAACAGACTGAAATTGTTGATGCACTGTTCAAGGCCTATTTCGAAGAGGGTCGCGATATCGGGGATCATGACGTGTTGGCGGATATCGCTGACAATGTCGGCATGGATGCATCAGTTGTACGCAAACTGCTGCAATCGGACAGTGACGCCCAAAGCATCCGCGACCGCGACGCCCACAGCCGCCAGATGGGGGTGAATTCGGTTCCGACTTATATCGTCGCCAACAAACACGCGGTGCCGGGATCGCAGCCGCCCGAATTGTGGGTCAAGGTGATTGGCGACATCATGGAGCAACTGGACGGGGATGACAGTTGAAGCAATTCAAGCTTTCTACCATTCTACTCAGCCTGATAGCAGTGGTGCTGTCAGGCACTATCTTCTTTCGTATCGTTGAAGGCTGGACCTGGCTGGACAGCTACTTTTTTACCGTGATCACCATTTCCACTGTCGGGTATGGCGAATTGGTTCCGGCCACGGCATTGGGCAAGGTCGGAACAACGTTTCTGATCTTTGGCGGGCTGGGCGTTTTTGCAGTTGCGATACGCGAGTTTGCCAACTTTCACATGCAAAAACGCGAAGAACACACCGAATGGCTGGTGGGCCACCTGGGAAACCGCAAGACAGAACAGGAGCCCCCCGCCGCCAACGAAGACGAACGCCCTAACCCAACCCATTCTGAACACCCCTGACCCGAGGTCATTCACATGTGCACAGATATCTGTGCATCGCTGAACTGGTGCCAATCATACAAACGTGATACCGCTGACGCAGCGTGACCGGAGCATTCACTCCCAGCCAGCTCAATTTTAGCCAGCCCGCGCTTTCGAACCAGACTGGAGCGGTCCATGAGCCACCGAATAAATCGGGCGGAATTTATTGCGTTGATC
>NZ_LUKH01000229.1:0-3541 GCF_001593695.1 Leisingera sp. F5
TGTTGCGCCTCGATGATGCGGCCCGCGGCCTGGGTCACCGCCTCCTTGGCCGCATCGCTGCGCGCCACAGAGCGGGCGCGTGTTTCGCGTGCCTCAGACGCCAGCCGCTCGCATTCGCGTTCCTTATGTACCGCGTCACGCAGTTCGGCCTCGGCTGCAATCAGAGCTTCTGTTGCCGAGGACTTACGCAGCTCTGCCTCGGAAATCGCCTCGTTCAGCTCCTCGCGTTTCCCGGCAATCTCAGCCGGGACCGCATTCGCCTCTTCCAGCTCTTCTTGCGAGGCTTCGCGGCGTTCGGCCAATTCTGCGATCCGTGCCTCAGCGCTCTCCAGACGGTGGCGCCAGCCGGACAGCTCCTTGGTCACTTCCTGGGCGCGCTTGGTACGGGCCTCGCCTTCACGGCGCAACTCATCGTGGGAGGACCGGTGCGTCAGCATGGTGATCCGCGCCGCCTCCACCGACTGCTTGATGTCCTCAACCGCAATGCGGGCCTGGTCCAGATCGCCGAGATCCCCCAGCGCCTTTTCCGCCTCTTTCAGCTGCAGGCTGGAACTCAGCGCGTCTTCCTCATGGCGGGAGACGGCAATCCCCAATGTCTCAAGTTTGGCCTCAGCCAGGTTGCGGTCCGCCTCGGCACGGCTCAGCGCACGCGCGGCGTCTGCCACCCGCTGGTCGGCCACGCGGCGTGCCTGGCGGGCGTTCTGGTCGGCCAGCGTCACCTCCTCCAGCTTGCGCAACAGCATCTCATGTGCCGCACGCGCGCCGTCCGCCGTAGCGCTGACACGTTCCATCTCCTGCTTCAGCGCTTCCAGCTTGTTCAATTGCTCCAGCCGCAGGGCTGCTGCACTTGGCGCGTCTTCGGCCCAGGCGCGGTAACCATCCCAGCGCCACAAGTCACCCTCAACCGTCACCAGACGCTGCCCTGGCGTCAGATACGCTTGCAGCCCTGCTGCCGCATCGCCATCCACCAGCCCGATCTGCGCCACCCGGCGGGACAGGGCATCAGGGCCGGAAACAAACAGCGCCAGAGGCTGCACACCATCGGGCAGGGGCGCATCCTGGTCATAACCGGACAGCGCCACCCAGCCCGTCGGCCCGTCCGCCTCCGCCAGCGGCGCGCGCAGATCATCGGCCAGTGCCGCACCCAGAGCCTTTTCATACCCCGGAGCCACTGTCAGCTCGTCCAGGATCTGCCCACCCTCGGCGGTATCCCGCTCCACCAGTTTGGCCAGCGCTGTAACCTCAGCGCGCAACGCGCCCAGCCCGCCTTCGGCTTCAGAGCGCTGCGAACGCGCTTCGGCCTCCCGGCTTTGAGTCTCGGTGCGGGTCTCATCCGCATCGGCCAGCGCCTCTTCAGCCATTTCCGAGGCCTCGCGGGCCTCTTCCTCAGCGGCCACCGAAGTTTCGAATTTCTCCACCGCCAGTTCCAAGGCATCCTGCGCCTCGCCCTTGGCGGCGCGGGCCTTTTCAGCCTCGCCCTCGGAACGGCCCAAAGCTCGTTGGCAATCCTCTAATGCACGGCGCGCCGACTGGTGGCGAGCCGCCAGACGGGCCACATCTTCGGTCACCTGCGCCAGATGATCCTCGCGTGCCTGCAAGATCGAGCCGGCATCGCGCGCCAGTTCCGCGGCTTCGGCCATCTTGCCGTCATGCCCGTCGCCGGCCTTGGACAGCTCGCGCTGCTCCCACTCCAGCCGTTCGATGGTTTCGCCGGCGTCCTTGTTGAGCCCCGCCTCGCGCTCAATGTCGTTGCCCAGCTGCACAACACGGCTGCTGAGCCGCTCGATGGTCTGGCGCGCCTGCGCCTCCTGATCGCCCAGCGAATCCCGTTGCACCACCAGACGCTGCAGGAAAAGGGCGTTAGCCAGCTGGTTTCAGTTGACCTGAAGAAAGCAGAGGCGATGGTGGCCTAAGGCAGAGGCACTACTGGGATTGGTGCTTTTGTTTTCGAATTTATTAGTGGAGTGACAAATGAATATGCTCAAAGCAATTGCCGCATCCGTGGTCTTGATGATCCCGGTTGCCGCGGCGGCCCAGAATGTAGTGGCCAAGACCGGCGACAGTGTTGCCGGTTTCTTCAAGGATGAAGGCGCCAAGGTCGAAGTAACCACGGACAGCGTAGGTGATCCCAACCTGAAAGTTGAGTATTACGGCAACGATTTCTCGGTCTATTACTACGGCTGCGACAACAACACCAACTGCGAGGCCATCCAGTTCTTTTCCGGCTATCAGACAGACGGCAGCGTGCGCCTGTCCAAGATCAACGAGTGGAACAATGAAAACCGTTTTGCCCGCGGCTATGTCTCGGAAGAGGGCTCAGCCCGGATCGAAATGGACGTGTTCCTGGGCAAAAAGGGCATGAGCCCGGATGATTTTGCCGAGGCCGTGGGGATCTGGAATCGCGCGATGCAGGATTTCGAAACTTTCATTGACTGGTGAAACCACGAGTCACCGGATCGTGACACCAGCTTAACAAGTGAACCGCTAAGGTAGGGGCATGAAACGGATCATGCCCCTTTTTCTATCTCTGATGGCAGGCAGCGCGTTGGCCGGCGATTGGCCGCTGCGGCCCGGCGACACGGCCTTGGCGCAGGACGAACTGGACGCGCTGTCAGGCCGGTCCTTTCGCTTTTTTGATGGCGGAGAGTCGCTGTATGGCAGCGATGGCGCCTATGCTTATACCTACTCGGCGGAGAACGGCGGGGGCACCGCTTGGGGCACTTACCGGATTGCCGCAGATGGCAGCGTCTGCGTGGAGTTCGCCAACGGGCTTGGCCGCTGCGATCTGTATGTGCGCAATGGAAGCCGGGTCATCCTGATTACCGAAAAGGGCGAGCGGTTCCCGGTCCGTTAAAGCTTCTGCAGCAGCGCCGGCGTCGGCCAGGCATCAGCGGGCAGGCCAAGGCGGGCTTGCTCTTTTTGCACTGCAATCCGGGTGCGGGCGCCAAGAATGCCGTCGATATCCCCAACGTTATGGCCGCGGGCCTGGAGTATCTGCTGCAACTGCTTCATCTGGGTGCCATTCAGCCCGCTTTCGGGTTGGCCGGCGCTAAATGCTTCTGCGCCTTTCAGCCGGTTGGCAAAGTAGGCAGCGGTGAGGACATAGGTAAAGCTCTGGTTCCACTCAAAATAGACGTCAAAGTTGGGGTAAGCGAGGAAAGCCGGCCCCTTGTGGCCCTGCGGCAGCAGCAGCGAAGCGCGCAAGGAGGGATCGGGTAGTTTGCCGTCCCGCGCTGAGACGCCCAGACCGCGCCACTGGGCCACGGATTTCTTGCGTCCAGTGCCTGTCAGCGTCAGATCCAGATCCTGGGGGATGATGACCTCTTGCAGCCAGGGCTGGCCCGGTTTCCAACCCAAATGGGACAGCATCCGCGCACCCGACATCAGCGCGTCGGCGGCAGAGGTTTTCAGGCTGACCTGGCCATCACCGTCGGCATCGACACCATGATCCAGAATATCTCCGGGCAGCATCTGCACCATGCCGATCTCGCCGGCCCAGGCGCCTGTTGTGCGTTTGGGATCGAAATTGCCCTGGCTGAAC
>NZ_LUKH01000230.1:0-3541 GCF_001593695.1 Leisingera sp. F5
CCCGTCCATTTGCTTAAGCGCATCCCCCTGATCCGCCAAAGCTTCGACCATGAACTGGTTGGCAGTCACCAGATCATTCAGCGACTGAAGCTTTGCAGTCAGCTGCAGCAGAGCCGTGTTCATATCGGTATGTGCAGACATCTTCTTCCCCCCGGAAGGCCAATGGGCAACAGCATCGATTTTAAGGGCCGATGCCGCGCCGGACAATGACAGGGTTAGCAAATGGTTAACGCCTCAGGTTCAGCTCCGGCAGCACCAGATACCCGCTGTAGCGCACCAGCAGACCGATGCGCGGCAGGCTGGCGGAGATGTCAAATCCCAGATGCCCCTCCGGCGTTTCAAATTCAGTAGAGGCGCTTTGCGGGCAAAGGGCTTGGGGCAGCGGCAGCCCGAACAGCCGGGCCTTCTCCACCGAGACCACCATTGCGCCTTGCTGGACCGATACGGCCAGGTCCAGTTCGACCAAGCCGAAGCGTTCCACTGCACGGCCTTTTTGCGGATCGTAGCGCAGGTGCGAGCGGGTCAGGAATTTCCGGAAACTGCGCCGCCAGACATGGCCGTTGCCCTGCGGCGTGACGTCCAGCCGGAACCGGGTTTCGGCCATTGGCGGCGGGAAGCCTGCAAGCCCCGCCAGCAGCCGGGCCCAGCGGCCGCCGCCCTCAACCTTGACCATGCCGTGGCTGCGTTCCGGCGGCTGCGCATGAAACCGCAGCAGGACCGGTGGCACCTCCAGCTCTTGCGCCGCGATGATGTCGCCAAAGGCATCCCTCATCCGTCAAAGCCCCCGTCGGCAAACCGTTCGCGCACTTTGGGGCTTGGGATCATGCAAGTGTCAAAGCGGCCGAACAGCCTGTACCGGTTGCAGGCGATGCTGAAGTACAGCGCATTCTTCAGCCGCCCCGGCAGGAACCGGCAGACTGACAAGGCCGGCCAGGGCCAGGGCAGCGCCCGCATCGCCGCGGCAAAGGCATCCAGCCGCTGATAGGTGCGGCCATTGACGATCACCAGATTGGTCTCGAAGTCATCGGTGGGCAGACCGTGTTCGCGGTAAAGCAGCTGCCCCAGCGGCGACTGTGCGGTGGCAAAGGAGAACCGCCGTGCCCGGTCATGGCGCAGCATGAAGCGGAAAAAGCCTGAACACAGCACGCATTCGCCGTCGAAGACGATGAGGTTCATTTTTCCGGCAGGGGGTTCCCCGTCGTTCGCCATCTCTTTCAGCCAATTACCTTTTCAACGTCGATCGCAGCCCAATCAAACGCCACCACGCGTCCTTGCTCAGCCCTTAGACCGGGCCATCCACCGTACTTTTCCAAAGCTTTCGGAGATGGCTTGATTTCGCCCGACCTCAAACTCTGCTGTTCCACGACAACAGTTGCAACGTCGGGAAGGTTTGCACGTTCACAGATCGCCCGCACCAGATCTAAAGGAGCTCCCAGCAGTCTGTGCTCCCCTTGCCGCCCAATCAGTTCGGCCAAGTCTCCATATGTAACAAAAACCTTGTCACTTGATTGCCGCAGCTTGACGTATTCAGAGAAAATTAGATTTGCCCAAAACTCGTTGGTCGCCATTGGCCCCTCACAAATAAAAAGGCGCCCCGCGGGGCGCCCATTGATTACTGATCCAGGAAGCTGCGCAGTTTGCGGCTGCGGCTGGGGTGCTTCAGTTTCCTGAGCGCCTTCGCCTCGATCTGGCGGATCCGTTCTCGGGTCACGCTGAACTGCTGGCCAACTTCCTCAAGGGTGTGGTCGGTGTTCATACCGATGCCGAAGCGCATCCGCAGAACCCGTTCCTCACGCGGCGTCAGGGACGCCAGAACCCGGGTGGTGGTTTCCTTGAGGTTTTCCTGAATGGCACTGTCCAAGGGCAGCACGGCATTCTTGTCCTCGATGAAATCGCCCAGCTGGCTGTCTTCCTCGTCCCCGATCGGGGTTTCAAGGCTGATCGGCTCCTTGGCGATCTTCATCACCTTGCGGACTTTCTCCAGCGGCATCTGCAGCTTTTCGGCCAGTTCTTCCGGGGTCGGCTCGCGGCCGATCTCGTGCAGCATCTGGCGGCCGGTACGGACCAGCTTGTTGATGGTCTCGATCATGTGGACCGGAATACGGATGGTACGGGCCTGATCCGCGATGGACCGGGTGATGGCCTGACGGATCCACCAGGTCGCGTAGGTCGAGAACTTGTAGCCGCGGCGGTATTCGAACTTATCCACCGCCTTCATCAGGCCGATGTTGCCCTCCTGGATCAGGTCCAAGAACTGCAGCCCGCGGTTGGTGTATTTCTTGGCGATCGAGATCACCAGGCGCAGGTTCGCCTCCACCATTTCTTTCTTGGCCTGACGGGCTTCTTTTTCGCCCTTCTGGACCTGCTGCACGATGCGGCGGAATTCGCTGATGTCCAGACCGACATAGGTACCAACCTGAGCCATGTCCGCGCGCAGTTCTTCGACCTTGTCGGAGGAGCGCTCAAAGAACATCTGCCAGCCACGACCGGGTTTCTCGCCCATGTCCGTCAGCCAATTCGGGTCCAATTCACGCCCGCGATAAGCTTCGACAAATTCGCGACGGTTGATCCGGGCCTGGTCGGCCAGTTTCACCATCTGCCCATCAATCTGCATGACGCGCTTGTTGATACCATAGAGCTGGTCAATCAGGGCTTCGATGCGGTTGTTGTGCAGATGCAGGCCATTCACCAGTTCGACGATTTCCGAACGCAACGCCTGATAGGTGGCTTCGTCCTTGGCGCTGAATGTGCCGTCTTCGTTCAGGGTCGCCGAAATCCGGCTATCCTGCATTTCCGACAACATGGCAAAGTCGGTCGAGATCCGTTCCAGCGTGGTCAGAACCTGATCTTTCAGCGCGGCTTCCATCGCGGCCAGCGACATGTTGGCCTGTTCGTCCTCGTCATCGTCGTCGTCGGATGCAATTGGGTTGCCATCGGCGTCCAGTTCGGGACCGGTGTCTTCCTTCTTGGTTGCGGCCACAGCCGAAGTATCGACAACTGGTTCTTCTTCCTCGTCATCCAGCTGGTTGCCGAATGTGGCCTCCAGATCGATAACGTCGCGCAGAAGAATATCTTCGGACAAAAGTTCGTCGTGCCAGATGGTAATCGCCTGGAAGGTCAGCGGGCTTTCACACAACCCCAGGATCATCGTGTTGCGACCGGCTTCGATCCGTTTCGCAATCGCGATCTCGCCTTCACGGCTCAACAGTTCGACGCTGCCCATCTCGCGCAGATACATGCGGACCGGGTCGTCGGTACGATCCAATTTCTCGGACGCAGCTCCAGCCAGCGTAATTTCACGCGGACCTTCGGTGGTTACCAGATCGGTCGGCCCCTTGTTCTGGGCATCGTCGTCTTCGGCTTCTTCGTCCTCGATGATATTGATGCCCATTTCCGAGAGCATCGACATCACATCTTCGATCTGTTCCGAGCTCACCTGATCAGGCGGCAAAACCTGGTTCAGCTGGTCATAGGTAATATAGCCCTTCTCCCGGGCTTCCGCGATCATCTTCTTGACGGCGGCCTGGCTCATGTCCAGCGA
>NZ_LUKH01000231.1:0-3511 GCF_001593695.1 Leisingera sp. F5
GTCCAGCATTGCCTGCCAGTGTTCCGCCACGTCCTCGGCATAGAGCTTGGCCGCCACTTCGCGCGCCAGCCAGCCGGCCCCTTCGGAAATCCCGGGAATATCGCCGCTGACCTTGCCCAGGCTGGCGGAGGCGCCGTAGTTGAAGCAGTAGACGTTCGACAGCCAGGGCGCGGTGCCGGGCACCTTTTCGCGGAAGGTGAAATCATCGTTCAGATAGGGGAACCGGCCCAGATCGCGTGAGGGTTCGTCCGCCGGGGGCGTGTAGACGTCCTGCCACAGCAGGATGTTCCCTGCCGCCTCACCGAATTCCGTCCGCGACAGCGGGTCGATGGTAAAGCCGGTGCCCAGGATCACGAAATCCGCCTCGTAAGAGGTGCCATCGGCAAAGCCGACCTGCACCGCCCCGTCCTTTTCGACCGTCGATTGCACCGCCTTGCCAAAGTGGAAATAGGCGTTGGGGTGACGGCTGACCCGGTTGGTCGAACCATGCGGCGGCGGCGTTTGGGTGGCAAAGGAGTACTGCATGAACCGCCAGCGCCATTCGTCCGGCAGGCTGGCGTACCCGGCGGTAAAGCCAAAGCTGCCGATGCCCATCATCTTGTTGATGGTGGGCATCTCTTTGCGGCGGATCAGGTGGCGGACCTCGGCGGCGCCATGCTCCAGCGCTTCGGCGGCATTGTCCACGGCAGAGGCGCCGACACCGACAACCGCCACGCGTTTGTTCTTGAGCGTGTCAAAGTCGATCTCGTCGGCGCTATGCGCCCAGTATTTCCGGTCGAGGTTGGAGACAAAGCCGGGAATGTTCGGCTGCCCGGTGCCGTCGCGCCCGGTGGCAAAGATCAGCTTGCGGGTCAGGATCGACTCTTCTGCCGCGCCAGAAAGGTGCAGCCGCAGCAAGTCGCCCTCGGGTTCGACCAGATCGACGGAGACACCGTTTTCCGTCGGGATATTCAGCACCGAACGATACCATTTCAGATAGTCCATCCACATCGGGCGCGGGATCTTGTCCAGGTCTTCCCACTTCTCGGTGCCGAACTGCGCGCGATACCAGGCCTGAAAGCTCAGGGCGCCATGTCCATAGGCAGGGCCGGTCAGCTCCTTGGGAGAGCGCAGAGTTTCCATGCGCGCATAGGTCAGCCAGGGACCTTCCAGTCCCTCGGGGCTGCGGTCGAGAATGCGGATGTTGTGGATGCCGCCGGTCTTCAGCGCCATCCAGGCCACCATGCCGCACATGCCGCCGCCGATGATGACCACATCCGTCACGTTGTCACGCGAGGGGACCCAGCTCTTGCCGGGCCAGCAGAGGAATTTCAGGTCCTCGTGCAGGCGCGCCTCCAGTGAGGGCAGGCCCTGACCGTCGATCAGAGATGTAGCTTCATGTGTCATTGCATCATTCCTGTAAGTCTTGCCCTTTCCCCGGATCAGACTGGCCGCGTGCCGGTCCAATCGGGATGCAGGTCGTCGATGTGAAAGGCATGGGCATGCCTGTGCCGCGGCCCCTTCGCGGGCCAAAACCATCAACGCATAAGCGATGTCTTCTCCGCCCATGTCAAAGTCGGGCGCATAGTTCACCTGGTTGCGCAGATTGTCCATCGCCTGGGCAAATGCCTGCTGCGGCACCGCGTAGCCCTGCGCGCGGGCGCGGCTGAGGAAATCGCTGGCGTAGGCGTCCAGCCAGAATTCGCCGCTGCCGGCACGCCACAGACCAAAGGCGCCGCTGGGGGCCTGCCGGGTCAGCACCTTGCGAATGGCGGCGTTGATGCGGGCATCCACTGCCGGGCCGTTGCCCAGCCCGGCCGCCTGGGCAACGCTGCTGAGATAAAGAAGCGGCAGCGCCTTGGAGGTTACCTGCTCGGTGCAGCCATAGGGGTACTGGTCCAGTTCCGCCAGGAGGCCCGGCACGTCGAATTTGGCGAGCGGGCCGGAGGAGATGGTGGCGCGGGCGGTGCCGGGGCGCAGGCCGGTGAAGACCTCTCCGTTGAACAGGAAGCTATCGCCGCCGGCCAGGGTGAAGCGGCGGGTCTGGGCCACCACCGGGTCATTGGCGCGGACGGCCAAGCGCAGGTCCTGGCGCAGCTCCTGCCCGTCCGGGGTGGTGAGGGTGAGGGTCAGCTGGTGGTCTCCCACGGTTTGCGCGGTGACCGGCAGCTCCAGCACCACCTTGCCCTGTTCCGCCAGGGTGACGGCGGCAGGCAGGCTGCCCAGCGTCAGGCCGCCTGCGGTACTGGCCGCCAGCGCCATCTCTCCTGCGGGGCCATCGGCGTGCACGATCTCGATCCGGGCGCGGCTTTGGTCGCCCGGTGCCAGGAAGCGCGGCAGCGCGGCGGTGACCACCACCGGATCGCGCACCAGCATATCGGCCTCGGCCTGGCCCACGGCACGGCCGGACCAGGCCACCGCCATCAGCCGCAGGGTGCCGTTGAAGGCGGGGAGCGTGAGCGGGAACTCGGCCTCGCCATTTGCGTCCACCTGTAAGGGACCGGAGAACAGCGCCACCAGATCCTGGGTCGGCGGCGGCGACTGCATCTTGAGGCCGCTGTCCGCGTCGCCGCCGGAGCGAGTCCGGCCCATGGCGCCGTTGCCGGGATCAATCAGCCGCCCGTAGACGTCGCGCAGCTCCATCCCCAGACGGCGCTGGCCGTGGTAATGCGCGCTGGGGTCGGGGCTAGTGAAGCCGGTGAGGTTGAGGATGCCGAGGTCCACGGCGGCCACGGCCAGCCAGACCTCCTCGCCCTTTGCCGCGCCATCGACACGGAGTTTCGCCACTTGCGTGCCGCGGGGGCGGGCTACCTCCGGGACGTCAATGGCGACCTGCAATTGCTGGTCGAGCTGGGTGACGCTTGCGTGGGCCAGCCCCAGGGCGCGCAGCGGGGTGCGGCCGCGCTCGCCCGCCACTGGCTGGATCACGGTTGCGGTGACATAGGCGCCGCTGCCCCAGTCCTGTGTCACCTCCAGTGGGATCAGGGTTTCGCCGGGCGGGACTTCGACAGCCATACGGTGGATCAAGTGGTTCGAGACAACCGAGATCAGCGCGGTGCCCGCAGCCTGCGGCACGATGCGCAGGCGGGCGGTATCGCCGGGGGTATAGCTTTCGCGGTCCAAGGATAGCTCCAGCCGGGCAGGTGTTTCAGCGTTGCCTTCAGGCGCGTACCAGCCGGCGTAGAAGTCATAGGCGGCAGAGGCATAGGAGCCGTCGAGGCGTTCCACCACCAGCTCGTAGCGGCCCCAGTCCACGGGCTGGGACAGAGGCAGGGGGTCGCTGCCCAGCTGCGCCTCTCCAGTGGCGATGCGGGTGCGGCGGGTGATCGGCTCCCAGTTCCAGTTGCCATAGAGCTGATACCACTGATAGCGGGTCTCGACCCGGTTCAGGGTCCATTTCACGCGCATCGGCATCGGTTTCAGATCCGGCGACAGGGCAATGAATTCGAAGCCTGCCTCGGAGCCTTCTGCCGCGACCTCGTCAAACAGCGGCTTGATGCCGAGGACGGGAGCGGCAGGGCGCACCGGCAGG
>NZ_LUKH01000232.1:0-3505 GCF_001593695.1 Leisingera sp. F5
ATGGAGGGTTGGTCGATTGGCGGGATGCCAAGGTGCATATCCTGACCCATGCGATGCATTATGCCTCCTCGGTGTTTGAGGGTGAGCGCGCCTATAACGGCAAGATCTTCAAGAGCCGCGAGCATTCCGAGCGCCTGATCGCCAGTGCCGAGGCGCTGGATATGCCGATGCCCTATACCGTTGATCAGATCGAGGCGGCCAAGGATGAAGCGCTAAAGGCTTCCGGCCTGCAGGACGCCTATGTGCGAGCGCTGGTCTGGCGCGGTTCGGGCGATGATATGGGCGTGGCCTCTGCCGCCAACCCGGTGCGCATGGCGATCGCGGTCTGGGGTTGGGGCGCCTATTACGGCGACGCCAAGATGCAGGGGGCCAAACTGGCCATTGCCGAATGGAAACGCCCGAGCCCGGAAACCATTCCGGTCCACGCGAAGGCGGCCGGCCTCTACATGATCTGCACCATCTCCAAGCATAAAGCGACCGCGCAGGGCTGCTCGGACGCACTGTTCATGGACTGGCGCGGCTATGTGGCTGAGGCGACCGGTGCCAACATCTTTTTCGTGAAAGATGGCGAAGTACACACCCCGCTCGCGGATTGCTTCCTCAATGGCATCACCCGCCAGACCGTGATCCAGATGCTGAAAGACAAGGGCATCACCGTGCACGAGCGCCGCATCAAGCCGGAAGAGATGGAAGGGTTCGAGCAGTGCTGGCTGACCGGCACCGCCGCTGAGGTGACCCCGGTGGGCGAGATCGGCCCCTACAAGTTCGAGGTCGGCGCGCTGACCCGCGAGATCGCCGAGGACTACGAGAAGCTGGTGCGCAGCTGACTTTAGCCGGGCTTTGAATGCAAGGCGGGCGTCCCCCTCGGAGGGACGCCCGTTTTTTGTCAGCTGATCACCTCGACCATACCGCGCATATGCGGATGGTAGGCACAGAAGTAGGGGTAAGTCCCGGGCGTGTCGAAACGAAGGCTAGCACTGTCGTTCTTTTCAAGCTCGCCGGTGTCCCAGTTCACCTCATTGCCGGTAGCGGTATGAGGGGCGAAATCGTGGTTGATCCATTCGATACTTTCGCCTGCCCGAATAGTTACCTGCGCGGGTTCAAAAGCAAAGGCGCTGATATCAACCCGCGTGGCAGGGGCGCCCGTGGCGGGAAGGGCGCGGGCCAATGCCACCGCCCCCGCGCCCAGGCAGAGCTGCCTGCGGTTTAGGCGCATTGCAGGCCTTTAACCATCATTTCAGCATGGCCTTCATGCACCTTGAATGTCACCAGTGCTTCGCTCAGCAGCTCTTTCAGCGGCTCAACCGTGACTGCGGGGATAAAGCTTTCCTCAACGGTCTTGTTCACCAACTGGTGATAACCGAGTTCGTTCTGCGCATAGACGCAGTCGAAGGCCTTGCCCGACAGGCTCATCAGTTCGGCTCGTTTATCAGCGGCACCCTGAACCAGCGCCCGGCTGAGGTCATTGTCCTGCGGGGTCACGTTCAGTTTAGTGATCAGATTAACTGCAGCGGTGTTCACCGCCGCATGGTCGCGGAGCATGGTCTCGGCAAAGGCGCGCACCTCGGTGTTTTCGGACACAGCCAGCGCCAGATGGGCATAGCGGATGTCCAGCTGACCGGCGGTATAGGCAGTGTGCGCAATCTCCAGGTCGTTCATCTTTTCGCCTGCCTGAACGGTTTGCGCTAGCAGGCTGGTGGCAATGGCAGCGGACAGGAAAAGGGTCTTCATCTTGCGTTTCTCCAACAATTGGGTTCTTCGGTAGGGCTAAGAATGGCGAAGAACGCTCGCATTAGAATGCGCGAAACATCAAAGAGTATTGCAGATCGTTCAGCCCCGTGGACGAGCCGGAAAAATGACGTATCCTACTGCCATGCTTGATCTGCTTAGTGATATCCTGACCCGCCTGTCCCTCAAGGGGACGCTCTATTTCTGCACTTCTTTTACGCCGCCCTTTGGAGTCCAGGTGCCGCAGTTTGAAAATGTCGCGCGATTCCACTTCGTGCAGCGCGGCGAGCTAAAGGTGCATGTCCCGGCAACCGATGAGACATTGCGGCTGAAGCAGGGAGACCTGGTACTGATCCCGCATGGTGCCGCCCATATGCTGTTGTGCAATGAGGTGCAGCCGCTGGAGGCTTTGCCGCTGGAGCGGGTGCTGGAGGACGCCGGGTACGATGGTGACGGAGTACTGGTTTATGGCGGTGAAGAAGAAGGCCGCGATACCCAGCTGATCTGTGGCCATTTCTCTTTTGCGGGTGTGCCCGGGCGGCGCGGTGCCGGGCATATGCTGATTGACCGGCTGCCACCCTACATCGTGATCGAGAACTACGGCGAGGAGGCCGGCGCCTGGATCGAGGCGACCTTGCGGATGATCGGCTCAGAGGTGCACGGCGCCCGCATTGGCGGCGATTTGATTGCGCTGAAACTGTCGGAGGTGCTGTTTGCCCAGGCGATCCGCGCCTATCTGGAGCACCAGAGCCCCAGCGGTTCGGCCTTGGCCGGATTTGCAGATCCGCGGATTTCCCGGGCGCTGACCGCCTTTCACCAGTCCCCGGCGCAGGTGTGGAGCGTCGAAGGGCTGGCGCGCGAGGCAGGCATGTCGCGTACCGCCTTTGCCCAGGAATTCGCCGCCAAGATGGAGGTGACACCGATGCAATATCTGACCAGCTGGCGGATGCAGATCGCCTGCCAGGGGCTGACCAAGCAGGGGATGAATGTGGCCGATGCGGCGGAGCTCGCCGGCTATGCCTCCGAGGCGGCGTTCTCGCGGGTGTTCCGCAAGCAGGTCGGCATGTCGCCAGCTGCCTACCGGCAGCAGCATGTGGCGGCGTGACGCCGAAGAAGCCTGCGGGTTCTGAACGATCTGCAAGGTTTTGTATATGATCTGAAATTCAACGTCCCGCAAGTACAGGCCAGATTGGGGTCAGAGCCGCAGCTGATGCGGCCAATACACCCTCAGTCACAAGGATCTGACCTATGTCTCTGCGTTTTGTAACCCGCACCATCCACGCCTATCTCGACTACCCCGTGGCAATCGCCCTGATGGGGCTGCCGTTTCTGCTCGGCCTTGGTGACAGCAACCCGTTGGCGCTGTGGCTGTCTGTGGCGACCGGTATCGCCGCTCTTGTGCTCACAGTGCTGACCGACCACCACCTGGGCCTGATCCGGGTGCTGCCGTACAAGCTGCATCTGACCGTCGACCTGATTGTTGGCCTGACCTTTCTGGCCGCACCGTTCCTCTTTGGTTTTGCCGGTCTGGACGCAGCCTTCTATTGGCTGAACGGGGCCGCCGTTGTTGCGGTGATCTCGCTCAGCGCGCCGGAAGAGGCTGAGGCGGCCTCGGCCTGATCCTTATTGGCGTAGCAGCCAGTCCACCACTGCCTTGGCCCGGCTTTTTGCGCTGGGCCACAGCACATGGAAGCCCTGGTCCTCCAGCCGGGGCGCTTGCCACAGCACCTCCAAGGGCTGGCTGCCCAGAAAGATCCGGGACACCAATGCGATGCCC
>NZ_LUKH01000233.1:0-3498 GCF_001593695.1 Leisingera sp. F5
GGTCAGGGCGCTGCCGCTGATTTGGGCGCCTTTGTCCTGGGCCAGATCGCCGAACAGCGACACGATTACCGACCAGACCCGCTGGTTCTGCGGGTCGTTCAGCTGCTGGACGGTGGTGTCAAACCAGGGGTTTTGCTGTTCGTTCATGGGGATAAACATAGTGCGCCCGGACCGGTTAGACCAGTCCGGGCGCACGGCAGCGTTACCGCTGCCTACCACTTTTGCACAGGTTCAGAAGGCGTTCATCGTCAGCAGCTCATACTCTGCTGCACTCTCGTCGTCCTGATTGGTGAGGGTGACGTGCCAGCGGACCTCGCCATAGTCCTCATTGCGCGGGGTCTTCTTTTTGACGGTCAGGCGGACCTTGATGCTTTCGCCCGCGGAAATGGGCTTCATGAAGCGCAGGTTATCCAGGCCGGTATTGGCCAGAACCGGGCCTTCGCCGGGTTCGACAAACATGCCGGCGGCAAAGGACAGCAGCAGGTATCCATGAGCGACGCGGCCCGGGAAGAACGGGTTCCGCTTGGCGGCGGCGTCGTCCATGTGGGCATAGAAGGTGTCGCCGGTGAAATGGGCGAAGGTCTCGATATCTTCCAGCGTGACGGTGCGCGGCGCCGTATGGAGCGTCTCGCCGATGGACAATTCGCCGAACTTGCGGGTGAAGGGATGGACCGGGCCCTTGATCTCACTACCGCCGGGGACCCATTTCTCGCCGATGGCCGACAGGATGTCGGGCGAGCCCTGGATTGCGGTGCGCTGCATGTAGTGTTTGACGCCGCGCACGCCGCCCATTTCCTCGCCGCCGCCGGCGCGGCCGGGGCCGCCATGCACCATGTGGGGCAGGGGGGAGCCGTGGCCGGTCGATTCCTTCATAGAGTCGCGGTTGTTGAAATAGAGCCGCCCGTGATAGGCGCCGGCGCCGATGGCGACCTCGCGGGCGACGGCAGGGTCATGGGTGATGACCGAGGCCACCAGTGAACCCTGGCCGCGGTTGGCGAGGTCAATCGCATGGCCCAGGTCGCGGTAGCCCATGATGGTGGAGACAGGGCCAAAGGCCTCGGTGTCGTGCACGCGGCTCGCCTTGTCCGGGTCGGCGCAATGGAACAGCATCGGCGGCACGAAGGCGCCTTTTTCGGCGTCGGCGCCCTCCACGGTGAAGCTGTCGGGGTTGCCAAAGACACGTTCGGCTTCCTGGCCGATGACCTTGGCCTTTTCCAGCACGTCGCGTTTCTGGCTGTTGGAGACCAGCGCACCCATGCGGGTGGTTTCCAGGCGCGGGTCACCGATTTTGGTTTTCGCCAGCCGGCCCGACAGCGCTTCGATCACCGCGTCCACTTGCGCTTGCGGTGCGATGATGCGGCGGATGGCGGTGCATTTCTGGCCTGCCTTGGTGGTCATCTCGCGGCTGACTTCCTTGACGAACAGGTCGAATTCCGGCGTGCCGGGGGCCGCGTCGGGACCAAGGATCGAGGCGTTGAGGCTGTCCTGTTCGGCGACGAAACGGATCGAGTTTTCAAGGACCACCGGGTTTGCGCGCAGCTTTAGCGCGGTATTGGCAGAGCCGGTGAAGCTGACCACGTCCTGCATCGTCAGGTGGTCCAGCATGTCGCCCAAGCCGCCGGAAACCAGCTGCAGCGCGCCTTCGGGCAGGATGCCTGAACCGAGCATCAACTTGACCGCCAGTTCGGTCACGTAGCAGCTGTTGGTGGCGGGCTGCACGATGGCCGGTACACCGGCCAGCAGGGTCGGGGCCAGTTTTTCGAGCATGCCCCAGACCGGGAAGTTGAAGGCGTTGATATGCACCGCAACGCCGCGCAGCGGGGTGCAGATGTGCTGGCCCAGAAAGGTGCCGTTGCGGCTGAGCTGCTCAACCTCGCCGTCCAAGTAGACATGCCCGTCCGGCATTTCGCGGCGGCCCTTGGAGGCAAAGACAAACATGGTGCCGATGCCTCCGTCGATGTCGATCATGTGATCGCTTTGGGTGGCGCCGGTGTCAAAGCTGAGATCGTAAAGCGCCTGCTTGTGCTGGTTCAGGTGGCCCGCCAGCGCCTTCAGCATCCGGGCGCGGTCGTGGAAGGTCAGCCGGCGCAGGTTTGCGCCGCCCGCAGTGCGGGCATGGTCCAGCATTGCCTGCACGTCGAGCGCGTCATTGCCCGCTGTGGCCATGACCTCGCCGGTGATGGCGCTGGCGATGTTGCGCGCACCTGCACCCGGTGCGACCCATTGACCCGCTGCAAAGCTGGAAATCTCAAGAAGGCTCATCATGCTGTCCTTTTCGTCAGGCCGGCGGGGGCCGGCTGGCTGGAATTCGATGCTGAGATATATTGACCGTCCGGTCGGTTTATGCAAGAAGTTTGTCAAATGCGCCGCTGACAGGATGAGGGAGCGATGAGCGATACAATTCTGGTGGAGGATCACGGGACCTGGGTGGAGATCACTCTGAACCGCCCGGACCGGCTGAACAGTTTCAACGAAGACATGCACAACGCCTTGCGTTCCGCATTGGAGGCGGCGCGTGATGGCGGTGCCCGTGCGGTGCTGCTGACCGGGGCAGGCCGAGGCTTTTGCGCCGGCCAGGATCTGGGCGACCGCGATCCGCGCAAGATGGACGGCCCGCCGGATCTGAGCCAGACCGTGCGCACTTTCTATGCACCGTTGGTGCGGCTGATCCGTGACCTGAACTTCCCGGTGATCTGCGCTGTGAACGGTGTGGCGGCCGGGGCCGGGGCCAATCTGGCACTGGCCTGCGATGTGGTGCTGGCGGGTGAGAGCGCCAAGTTCATCCAGTCGTTCTCGAAGGTCGGCCTGATCCCGGACACCGGCGGCAGCTGGCATCTGCCGCGGCTCATGGGCGAAGCACGGGCCAAGGGGCTGGCGCTGACCGCCGAGCCGCTGCCTGCAAAGAAGGCCGAGGAGTGGGGCCTGATCTGGAAGGCGCTGCCGGATGACGCGCTGATGGCAGAGGCGCGCACGATGGCAGAGAAATTTGCAAACGGACCAACCTTGGGCCTGGGTCTGACCAAGCAGTGCATCCAGGCGGCGGCGGTCAACACGCTGTCGGACCAGCTGGAGATTGAGGCGGACGCGATGAAGACTTGCGGCGAGAGCGCGGATTATGCCGAGGGCGTTGCCAGCTTCCTGGACAAGCGCGCGCCTGCGTTCAAAGGCAAATGATCATGACACCCAAGGAACGTGCAGAAAAATCCGCTGCCGCCATGTGGGCGGAAGATCATGCGTCCAAGTGGGCGGGGATGGAGATCACCCATATGGACGAGGGCGAGGCCGCGCTGGAGCTGACCATCGCCCAGCACCACTGCAACGGCCACGGTATCTGCCACGGCGGCGTCACGTTTATGCTGGCCGACAGCGCCTTTGCCTTTGCCTGCAACAGCCGCAACCAGGCGACCGTGGCGCAGCACAATGTGATCAGTTTCACCGCGCCGGGCCGTCTGGGCGACAGGCTGATTGCCAAGGCCCGCGAGATTTCCCTGACCGGGC
>NZ_LUKH01000234.1:0-3497 GCF_001593695.1 Leisingera sp. F5
GCATGGCCACCACCCGCCGGGTGGTAAAACTGCGGCCGTCCCGGGCCGGGTCAACCTCGTAAATGACCGGCCTTGACGGGTCGCCCGGACGAATGAAATAGGCATGAAGAGAATGGCATAACCGCCGGGAAACAGTTGCATATGCCGCCGTCAGCGCCTGTGCGATCACCTGGCCGCCATAGATGCGGGTCGGCGTTTCGCCACCGGAACCGGATCCGCGGTAGAGATTGGTATCAAGCGCTTCCAGATCCAGCAGATCAAGGAGAACTTTGGCGGTATCCGGCATTTGCAGCGCTTTCATTGGTCATTTTTTTGTACAGAACGCTTATCTTACCTGGAACTGCGGCAGTTGGAAGTCACTCGGCAATGGCGCCATGAACCAGCGCCTTGAGTTCCGGCCGTGACGGGTACGAGCTGGAGGGCGCCAGCTGAGTCAGAAACACCACCGACATTTCAAGCTGCCGGTCCAGCCAGAAGAACGTCGACGCAATGCCGCCCCAGCTGAAATCACCAACGGATCCGGGGCACCGCGCCCGTGCCGGATCCAGAACAACAGCGCCGCCAAGGCCAAAACCCATGCCTTCCATCGGCTGTTCAGCAAAGCTTTGCGGACCCATCGAAGCGATATCTCCGGAAAGGTGGTTTTGCATCATAAAATCAGAAGTTTGCGGACTGATGATAAAGCCGTCTCCGCAGCGGCCGCGGCACCGGAGCATTTCGGTGAATTTCATATAGTCGTCGATCGTGCCGATCAATCCGCCGCCGCCAGAGTGCATTTCGGCCTGCCAGAAGGGAGAATGCGGGTAACTGTCGGTCGGGCGCAGGCTGTCGGTGCCGGTCTCCGCGGAATTCAGCGCCAGGGCATCACCCGCCAGCGGAGTATAGAGAGAGGCAAACCGGCTCCCTGCCCCGCTGGGCGGCTGGAACCCGGTCTCCGACATTCCCAGCGGCTCAAAGATCACCTCTTGCAGGAGCCGTCCCAAGGGCTTGCCCGAAACAACCTCGGCAACGCGGCCCAGCACATCAGTCGCAACGGAATACTCCCAACGGGTTCCTGGCTGAAAGGCCAACGGCAGGCGCGCAAGCCGCGTCACCATTGGGGCCAGTGATCCGTGGTCCGGCTTAAACAGCAAATCTTCCTTGGCCATGACTTCCGGCAGGAGGCCGGGATTGAACGGGTAACTCAGCCCGCTGGTGTGGGTCAGCAGCTGTTGCAGTGTCGGAACAGCGCAAGGCTCGGTCTGGCTGATATGCCCGGCTCCGGGTATCAGCGCCTGCATATTATTGAATTCCGGAAGAAAATCACTGACAGGGGCATCCAGGTGGAACAGCCCTTGCTCCAGAAGAGACATCACAGCCACTGATGTGACTGGTTTGGTCATCGAATAGAGGCGCACCAGCGTGTCACGGGTGAATGGCAGGCTCTCCTCGATGTTGCGCAGGCCTGCCGTGTGAAAATACTGTTCCTTACCGTGGCGGCGGATCAGAAGGGAACTTCCGGGATATTTTCCTTCATCCACATAACGTTGCTGCCAGCGCCTGATGCGTTCCAGCCGGTCTGATCTCATCACTGCGCCCCCTTACTGCTCTGCCTCATCCATCGGGACTGTATACTGTGTTTCTAAAGGAGACGAGCCGGGAGACGTTGCGTTTCAGGCTTCGGCGCGCGGGTGCCGGAATACAGACAGAATGAAATTCCCAAAAACCCGATGACGGTTCCAACCGCAGTGACAGCGGTGAATTCGAAAATTGGCTGGAATAGAAGACTTCTGAAAGTGCCGGGCAAACGCTTGCAGCAGCGGGTTCAGTAAATTCCAAAATTTGAATTTTTTCAATTCATGCGCGTTTGCGTGTTCGCATTTGCAATAAATTTGTCTTAGAAGTTCAAAGGGAAGGACGAAAAGGAAATAGATCCGATGACGAGCATTCTGGTATTGAACGGCCCCAACCTCAACCTGCTTGGTACCCGGCAGCCGGACGTCTATGGCTCGGTCACCCTGGCGATGGTGGAGCAGGCCTGCGCCGATCATGCTCAGACACTCGGGGTCTCGGTCAGCTGCTTCCAGTCGAACCATGAAGGGGCGTTGATTGATGCTATTCATGCGGCCAAGGGGCAGCATCATGGGATCATCCTGAACGCCGGCGCCTACACGCACACGTCAATTGCCCTGATGGATGCCTTGATTTCCGTAGAGCTTCCGGCCGTTGAAGTGCATCTCTCTAATATTCATGCACGCGAGCCATTCCGGCACACCTCCTATATCGCCAAGGCGGCGCTGGGGCAGATTTGCGGTTTTGGCGCGCAGGGGTACCTGTTGGCGCTGGATGCTTTGAAGGCACATTTGAAAGTGGCCGCAACAGCATGAATGTAAAGGAATACCTGAACTTCATTTGCGGCGCTCAAAGTCTGGAAGAGCTGTGGCACGGGCATGTCCGGCAAATGTCCAGGTTCGGGTTCGACCGGCTGATCTACGGTTACACCCGTTACAAAACGGAAACGTCGCTGGGGGATCCGGATGATTTTGTCATCCTGTCCAATCATGACAGTGAGTATCTGCACGGATTCCTGCATAAGGGCCTGTATTTCCATGCGCCGATGCTTCGCTGGGCTTTGGAGAACGAAGGCGCCGGCAGCTGGCGTATTGTGCAGGACATGATTGCCGACGGGACACTTGGGCCCGAAGCCCAGCGGGTGCATGAGTTCAATCAGAAGCTCGACATGAATGCCGGTTATACCGTCAGTTTCTACTCTGCTTCTCCCCGCTACAAAGGCGCGATATCACTGGCCGCAAAACCGGGCATGTCTCAGGATGCGGTGGATGCGCTGTGGCAGAAGTCGGGCGATGACATCGTATTGATGAACAATGTCGCCCATCTGAAGATCCTCACCCTGCCCTATACTGCACCAAACCGCAGCCTTACCAAACGGCAGCGGGAGGTTTTACAATGGGTTGGAGATGGCAAAACCACGCAGGACATTGCACTCTTGATGGAACTTACACCCGCGACGATTGAAAAACACCTGCGTCTTGCCAGGGAATCGCTGTCGGTCGAGACAACCGCCCAGGCTGTTTTGAAGGCAGCGCTGCACAATCAGATGTATATCATGGATGCATAAGCTGCTGCTTGGCTGTGGATGACCAGGCCGTGCCGCGGCTGCTGCCGCGGCAATTGCAGACGTCGCCGGACCTTCTCAGATCGCTTGCAAGCGACGGAAACTTAACCGGTTTTACGGACCATGCCGGTCTGAACTAAGCCGTAAGAAGTATGGAATTCTATACTACCGTTATAGGTTGATTTTCTGCATGTTGCCCCTGTTCCGTGAGTGGTGGCTTTAGCCAAGGAACTAATGGGTAACGACCCTTGTGATTTCAAGGCTCTCCTACCTGGTCAGGAGTAGACGCGTATTGTTCCGCGTCTATTCCGGATACAGAGGGGCCTCGCCCATCCCCATCAGTGGGGTCCCTCACAATCCCTTCCTCCGATATCAGCTGCCG
>NZ_LUKH01000235.1:0-3482 GCF_001593695.1 Leisingera sp. F5
CGGATGCGCATGGCAGGTCAGCGCCACGTCTTCGGCGGAGGCGCCGAATTCCATCGCCACGCACAGTTCGTGGATCATGTCGCCCGCAGCCGGGCCGATGATGGCAGCACCCAGGATGCGGTCGGTTTCCTTATCGGCGATGATTTTGACAAAACCGCCCTCGGCCTGGCCGACGGCCTTGGCGCGGGCATTGCCCATGAACATGAACTTGCCCACCTTGACCTTGCGTCCCTCGGCCTTTAGCGCGTCCTCGGTGGCGCCGACGCTGGCAACCTCGGGTGTGGTGTAAACCACCCCGGGAATCACGCCGTAATTCACATGGCCATGCTTGCCTGCGATCACATCGGCCACCGCCATGCCCTCATCCTCGGCCTTATGCGCCAGCATCGGGCCTTCGATCACGTCGCCGATGGCATAGATGCCCGGGATATTGGTGCGCCAGTGGTTGTCAGCGGCGATCTGGCCGCGCTCGGTCATTTTGACGCCAAGCGCATCCAGGCCGAGGCCCTCGCTGTAGGGTTTACGCCCCGTCGCCACCAGAACCACATCGGCGTCCAGCGTGACCTCGTCGCCGCCCTTCTTGGGCTGGTATTTCACCTTTGCCTTGGTCTTGGTGGTCTCGACCCCCTGCACCGCGGCGCCCAGGATGATGTTGAGGCCCTGTTTCTCCAGGATCCGCTTGAAGGAGCGCTGCACGTCCTTGTCCATGCCGGGGCAGACCGCGTCCATGTATTCGACCACGGTCACCTCGGAGCCGAGACGGGCATAGACCGAGCCCAGTTCCAGCCCGATGACGCCGGCGCCAATGACGGTTAGTTTCTTGGGGATCTTCGGGAGTTCCAGCGCGCCGGTGGAGGAGACCACGATCTTCTCGTCGATCTCCACGCCCGGAATGGACGAGGGTACGGAGCCGGAGGCGATCACGATGTTCTTGGCCTCGTGCACTTCATCGCCCACCTGCACCTTGCCGGCCGCGGGGATCGAGGCCCAGCCCTTGATCCAGTCGATCTTGTTCTTCTTGAACAGGAACTCGATGCCGCCGGTGTTCTGGCCGATGACCTCGTCCTTGTAGGCTTTCATCTGGTCCCAATCGACCGAGGGGCTTTTGCCCTTGAGGCCCATATGGGCAAAGTTGTGCTCTGCCTCATGCAGCAGGTGCGTGGAATGCAGCAGCGCCTTGGAAGGGATACAGCCCACGTTCAGGCAAGTGCCGCCCAGGGTCTCGCGCCCCTCGACCACGGCGGTCTTCAGCCCCAGCTGGGCGCAGCGGATGGCGCAGACATAGCCGCCGGGACCGGCGCCGATTACGATGACGTCATATTGGGACATGGGCTGTTTCCTCTTTTGGCCCCGGTTCCGTTTTTCGGAGCTCGCGTTTGGGGATAGTTAATGTGTGATCAAACCGGGGTCAGCATTTTGATCGAGATATTGGTGACCCCGTCGCGTTCAAGGTGCATTGCCAATTCTTCGGAGCCGAAAAAGGCGCGGGCCTTCTCCAGATCGGTGATTGCGAAGAGGGCGACTGCGTGGTTCTTGCGGTCCGGATCGCTCCAGACATTCATGTCGGTGATGCCCGAGGCCTGGCGGTTGCGCTTGTCCCGCCGGAAGACGGTGAGCCAGGCGTCGAAGTCGGCCACGTCGGCCTGCCAGAGTACATGGGTTGTCATTGGTGTTACTCCTTTGTCCTTGGTGGCAGCAGGATGCCCTGATGCGGTTGGGGAGCGCTTTGATTCCACTCAATAAAGACTGCGTCAACGGCAAGGTTCTCGGAATGGGGGCGCTGCCCCCGGCCCTAGCGGGCCTCCCCCGGGATATTATTGGCAAGAGGATAGGGCATGCGAGGAGAACCCCCGCAAGCATGGCGGCGAGGCCGCTGGCTGCGATCAGCCAGATTGCGGCGCCCGGCCGGCCAGCGCTGCGCGTAACGGAAGTGTCGCGCGGGCCGGCGGCCAAGGCGTTTCCAACTGAGAGCTTTAAGAGGAAGCTGTCGAAGCTCACGTGGATCAGGACAAGGATCGAGAGGCAGACAAGGCCCCAGAGCGGGAGGGTCATTGGGAAATGACCTCTAGCAAGGTGGCAAATGCATTTCTTGGGCACGCAATGAGCTGTGCGCTCACTTTGGAGTACATTTAGGAACCTATCGATTTAGTGAAACCACCTAGAATGCCACCTACCAAATCACCAATTTGGGAGTATGATTTTCCGCCCGAACTAACGTCTTTGACGGCTTGAGAAAGCTGTTCTTCGATTTCGCCGACCTTAACTTTGTGGCCCAAGGCGGCAAGACCGTAGGAAGTAAGTACAGGGCTCGAAACTATCCCGGCAGCATTGCCGTCAAGGTACTTAGAAATTTTTCCGGTGCGAATTATACCTTCGTCTCTCAACCATTCCACGCATGGAAAAAAGTGCGAGGCATAATCTTCTGAAAGTCCAAGTTCAGTAAATTCAAGTTGTGTCTCCTGAATGCCCCAATCCATCAGCAGTTCTAGGATCTTTGCTATGACCAACTCACTTTTGGGAAGATCGCTCATTTTGAACCAAAGTTATTCGGGAAATGTGTGAAACTGCGCCCCAAACACAGAGAATGAAGCGCAGTTTGTTCTTTTACAGATCCATCAGCAGGCGGCGCGGATCTTCCAGCGCTTCCTTGACGCGGACCAGGAAGGTCACGGCGCCTTTGCCGTCGACGATGCGGTGGTCATAGCTCAGCGCCAGATACATCATCGGGCGGATTTCCACCTGGCCGTTGATCGCCATCGGGCGGTCCTGGATCTTGTGCATGCCCAGGATGCCGGACTGCGGCGGGTTCAGGATCGGCGAGGACATCAGCGAGCCGTAGACGCCGCCGTTGGAGATGGTGAAGGTGCCGCCTTGCATTTCGGCCATCGACAGCTTGCCGTCGCGGGCGCGGGCGCCTTTTTCGGCAATCGCCTTTTCGATCGCAGCAAAGGACATCGCATCGGCGTCGCGGATCACCGGCACGACAAGGCCGGTCGGGGTGCCGGCGGCGACGCCCATATGGACAAAGTTCTTGTAGACGATGTCGGTGCCGTCGATCTCGGCGTTGACCTCCGGCACTTCCTTCAGAGCGTGGCAGCAGGCCTTGGTAAAGAAGGACATGAAGCCCAGTTTCACGCCGTGCTTCTTCAGGAACAGATCCTTGTACTCATTGCGCAGGGCCATCACCTCGGTCATGTCGACCTCGTTATAGGTGGTCAGCATGGCGGCGGTGTTCTGGCTGTCCTTCAGGCGTTTGGCGATGGTCTGGCGCAGGCGGGTCATCTTCACCCGTTCCTCGCGCGCGGCGTCGTCCGCAGTGACCGGGCCGCGCATCTGGGCCGGTGCCGGGGCTGCCGGAGCGGCAGGCGGTGCGGCCTTGGCCGCAGCCACAGCTGCGGCAACGTCTTCCTTCATGATGCGTCCGTCACGGCCACTGCCGGTGACTTGCGATGCATTGAGGCCTGCCTCGGCCATTGCCTTTT
>NZ_LUKH01000236.1:0-3476 GCF_001593695.1 Leisingera sp. F5
ATGCAGATTGCGCTGGCCGGACAAGGCGGCGATTTGCGGGGTGAACAACCGCGCGTCGCACATCATGCCGGGGATCAGGACAAGCGGTGTCATTTGGCTATCCGCGCTCCTTCGGAAAGGGCCGCAAGCTTGGCATAGGCGATATCCGGATCCACCGCGCCAAAGCCTGCAAAGGTGCCAAAACCGCAGTCAGAGCCCGCGATCACCCGGTCATTGCTGACGATTTCCGTAAATCTTTCAATGCGCTGCGCGACCAGCTCAGGATGTTCAACAAAATTGGTGGTGGTGTCCACAACACCGGGAACTAGCACCTTATCCTCCGGGATTTTCGCCTTGCGGTCGCGGAATACTGTCCATTCATGGGCATGGCGCGGGTTGGAGGTTTCAAACAGCACATAGCGCGACTTGGTGTTCATCAAGGTAGTGAAGACCTTATCCATCGGGATGTCGCAGCAATGCGGGCCTTCGTAGTTGCCCCAGCAGATATGCACTCGGACGCGCTCTTGTGGCACGTTCTGCAGCGCATGGTTCAGGGCCTCCACGTGCATGTCTGCGACTTTGACGAATTCGGCGTCGCTGAGATCATTGAACAGCATGTGCCGCGACAGCGCCAGGTCAGGGCAGTCGAGCTGCAAATCCAGCCCTGCAGCCACGATGGTTTCATATTCTGCCTTCATCGCATCGGCCAGCGCGGCCAGGTACGCCTCGCGCGTGGGGTAGTAATCATTCTGCAAAAACAGAGAGATAACACCAGGCGATGCGGCATTCATGAAGCCGCATTCGGCGCCGTGTTCCGCCATCGCAGCCTTGAGGTTGGCAATGTCCTTTCCCAGCTCGTCCTGGCCTTTGGAACGCACCTCGCCGGTACACATGGGGCGGGCATATTGCGGCGTGCCGCCGTGGTCTGCCAGCCGTTGCAGGAAGCCGGGAAACATCTTCAGATCGGCAGGCGCATTGCGCGGGCTGTCGCCGGAAAAGCCGGTGTAGCGGTCCTTGACGTAGGTGGCATAGGAGATCTTGGAGGTCTCGCCGTCGCTGACGATATCTACCCCCGCGGCAACTTGTTTGCGGACAGTTTCAGAAACGGCAGCCGACATGCAGGCGTCGAATTCCGCCTGGTCAAAAGGTTCCTTCCGCTCGCGGGCGAAGATGAAATCCACCACCTTCCGGGTCCGGGGCAGCGAGCCTACATGGGTTGTCTTGACCATCATCCAATCTCCCTGATTTCAGGGGGTGCCATGCGTACACCCCCTGTACACCTCCTGTGCAGCGGACGGCGCCGCACAGGAGGTAACTGCGGCCATCAGCCCTGCCAGGTGGCGCCGGCAGGATCGTCGGTTGCGGTGATGCGGTAGAGGCCCGCGTTCCCGGTCATCGACGGTTCGGCGCTGTAGCTTTCGCCAGGCAGCACCAGCGCGGTGTCGCCGTTGGACAGGGTGGTCTCGACCTCGTTGATGGTGATCCGCCAATGGCCGCTGGCGGGCATCAGAACCACCGGCTTTTCCGCCTTGACCTGATCCGCCACGGCAGAGCCGCGGGCCAGGAAATCGACCTCAAAGCCCGGCTTGTCCTTGATCAGGCCGTTCTCGCCGATAACCACAGCCGGTTTGCCCGCCGCCAGCGCCATCAGATCCCAGTAACGGGCGACATACCTGCCAATTACATCTTCGACCGGCACCTCGGGGTAGGCCTTCAGCTGCTCTTCGGTCAGCACCGGCATCGGTTGCACGTTGTGCGGCAGTTCCTGGCCCTTCTTGCTGTCATACAGCACGCCGTTGTCGCCCAGCATCAGCCCGTGGGCTTTGGCGTCCTCGATCACCTGCGGCGCCCAGGTGACGCCGCCGCCAGCATCGTCGCCGCCGAGGATCGACATGATCATGCCATAGTCCTGGCCGACGTTTTCAAAGCCGCGGAAGATGCCGGTGGGGATGTTGAAGATATCGCCTTCCTCGGCGATGAACTCACCCGCGGTGCCATAGCGGCCCCAGAAAAAGCGCCAACGGCCTTTGGCGACAAAGAACACTTCGGCGGTGGTGTGGCTGTGCAGCGAGTTGCGGCACTTCGGAGGCTGACCCGCCGCGCCGATGTTGAAGCCGATCTTGTCGGTGATGTGGACATGCTGGTCCGGGCTTTCACTGACGCCGCCGCCGATGATGGTGAAGTTTTCCTTCTGGTCGGAGCCCGGGGTGTGGGCGTCAATGAAGGCGGTCTTGCAGGGTTTCAGCTCGCCGTAGCGGACGATGCGGGATTGAATGGTGCTCATGGCTGGTATCCTTTTGTGCCGGGATGAAGAGGGAGGGAGGAGAATGCCCCCATCATCCCGGCGGCCGCAGGTTCAGCCGGCGTGCGCGCAGCGAGGCGCGGTGCCGGTGAAAGCGGCATGTCGCTTGCCGGTTGTCCAGCTGGTATGTGCCGAAGGCGATCACTTAGACAGCGCCCGTATGCAGCAGAATCTGCTTTTGAACGGCGGTTTCATCAAACAGCGTCCATTCGCGGCGCAGCTTGATATCGCCGCCGATCAGTTCGCCCCATTCGGCGTGGCTGATGCCCAGCACATAAAGCCCGGCGCCTGAAGGCGCACCCAGGCTGCCCCAGCCGTCATGCTTGCCGCTGAGGCTCCAGCGGATGGCGGAGCGCGGCGGCATGTTGGGATCGTCGCGGCCGATCTGGTGATGGATGGTGAAGGCCGCGGAGGGCATCGAGGCCCGCAGACCCATCCAGAAGCGTTCCACCGGGTCAAAGCTGTGGCCGGTGGCGCCGCCGGGGTATTCCGACTGCACGGCCCGGTCGTATTCGGATTTGATGGCGGTCATGTCCGCATTCATGATCCGGGTCAGCAGATCGGCGTGGCGCTGGCCCCACTCATTGCCGTTGCCGCGCCCCTTGTAGGGGCCTTCCAGGTCATTGGTCGGCGTCAGCGGTTTGACACAGGCCTCCGCGCCGCCCTCGCGGGCGATCTGATCGCGGGAGAATTCCATTGGATCCCAGCCCATCTGCCGCACCACCGCGCCGTTGTCGCGGATCAGCCATTCGTCGTCGATGGCATTGTTGCGGGCGTGGCAGTCGGCCAGGATGCGGTAGACCAGCGGCTTGCCGGTCGCCTTGCCAAAGGCGCCGTCGCCCAGATGGGTTGCGGTCGACAGGATACGGTGGCTGGACAGCATGCCCTCTTCCAGCGTGCCGGACCAGATCACATCCTCGCCCAGCAGCGTACGGTCCGGGAATTCCGCCAGGGTGGCCATGGTCGCGGCAATTACGCCCTGGTTGCCAGTGGACACCGAACCGGGCATGCGCACCACGATATCCGGTGCGTAATAGTCGTGCAGGGTGGCAAAGCCGCGGCTTTCCCAGATTTCATGGGTGATCCCGATGATGTAGTCGGGGAAGTCGCGGAATTTCGGGTCAAAACCCTTCATGAGGTCCATCCTTCGGGTATCCGTGCCGAGCCGCGCACGATCAGCGGTCCGTCGATGGCG
>NZ_LUKH01000237.1:0-3466 GCF_001593695.1 Leisingera sp. F5
TTTTGGAACCGGCCGTCGGCCCAGAATTTCCGGATCGCAACCCGGGCCGTGACAAAGGCATGAGTGTTGCCGCGGAAGGTGCCGTTGTGTTCGGCGGGGCCGAATATGTCATGCGCGGGACGCACCAGCATCAGCGCCATCGGCAGGCCAAAACCCGAGATCGATTTCGCCAGCGTCACAATGTCCGGTGTGATCCCCATGTCCTCAAACGAAAAGAAGCCGCCGGTACGGCCGCAGCCGGCCTGGATGTCGTCGATGATCAGCAGCGCGCCGTGCTCCTTGGCCAGCGCGGCGATGCGCTGCACCCATTCGGGGCGCGCGGCGTTCAGGCCGCCTTCGCCCTGCACGGTCTCCAGCAGGATAGCCGCAGGGGCGTCGATGCCGCTGGAGCGGTCGTTCAGCATCGTCTCAAGGTATTCAGCGGTATCAGCGCCGCCCGGAAAGTAGCCGTCATAGGGCATCCGGGTGACGCCGTTCAGCGGGGTGCCGGCGCCGCCGCGGTGATAGCTGTTGCCGGTGGCCGCCAGGGCGCCCAGGGTGACGCCGTGAAAACCGTTGGTGAAGGCGATGACATTGCTGCGGCCGGTCACCTTGCGGGCCAGCTTCAGCGCTGCCTCAACCGCATTGGCGCCGGTCGGGCCGGTGAACATGACCTTGTGGTCCATGTTGCGCGGCCGCAGGATGTGCCGGTCGAAGGCGTCAAGGAAATCCGCCTTGGCGCTGGTGTGGAAATCCAGCCCGTGCGCCAGCCCGTCGGTCGAGATGTGGTCGAGCAGCGCCGCTTTCATGTCCGGATCGTTGTGCCCGTAGTTGAGCGACGAACAGCCGGCAAGAAAGTCGATGTACCGGCGCCCCTTGTCATCAGTCAGCTCAGAGCCGCTGGCATGGGTGAACACCGTATCGAAGCCGCGGCAATAGCTGCGCGCTTCGGATTCGCGGCGCTTGAAAATGGAAATCTCGGCTGACGTATCAGTCGGCATATTGTGTCCTCTTGGAACTAGACAGGTCAAAACGGGCAAGCGCCACATGGATCAAAGCGCCCTCAAACTGTGCAGCCGGGCGCCTCGGAGAAATCGATCGTGACCATGTGCTCGGTACTCTGGCGGTCACGGAAATGCCCGGTCTGCGTAAAATGGGGCCGGCTCTTCAGCGGCGCGCTCCGGTTGGCTGCGAAATTGTGGAACAATGCCCAGGACGCTCTGTTTTCTTGCGTGATTGTCGTCTGCAGCCGCTTGATGTTTTTGCAGGCCTCGCGGAGCAGCAGGCCGTTCAGCATCCGCGAGCCAAGCCCGGTTCCGCGGGCGTGTTCCGACACCGCCACCTGCCAGACAAACAGCGTTTCCGGATCGTCAGGCAGAACATAGGCAGAAGTCCAGCCAGCTATTTCTTGCTCGATCTCGGCAACCACGCAGGTCTCGCTGAAGTGGTCGCACTGGATCAGATTGCAGTACATGGAGTTTTCGTCGAGCGGCTTGCATGCGCGCACCAGCTCCCAGATCCCGGCTCCATCTTCCGCTGCGGGCTCACGAAGCACAGGTGTTGCTTTCCGGAAAAACTCTAACGCATGCCGCATCTGTCCCGGCGCCTCCATTTTAATTTGACTGACTAAGTAACAGCCTCTTGCAACGCCTTCAAGCCAGTGTCGCAGATTGCGTCAATGTGTCGTTTTTTGCCCATCATTCACGAAAATACGCCTATCAAGTGGATCACTTATGCTTCACCTATCAAAATAAAAATCCATAAAATCGCACTTCTTGATTATCCCCCCAAGCTCTGCCAGAAACTGAAGATGGACCGTATTGATGCCAGCTTGATAGCCCTGCGCCGGATTCTGCGCGCGACCGACCTGTTCGGACGTGAGCTTGCCCGGTCGGTTGAACTGACTGCGCCGCAGTTTCGGGTGCTGCAAATTATCGCTGGCAGCGAGCATTGCACGGCCAAGGCAATCTCGCAGCAGATGCGGATTTCCCAAGCAACCGTGACTTCGCTTGTCGACAAGCTGGTGCGCAAAGAGATGGCCGTACGTGAAAAGTCGCAGACCGACCGGCGTCAAACCGATATCTCTGTCACTGCAAAAGGCCGTCAGGCAATTGCGGAAGCCCCTGACCCCCTGCAGCAAAGGTTTGTTCGCAAGTTTGAAGCGATGGAAGATTGGGAGCAGGCCGGATTGATTGCGGCACTGGAACGCGTCGCCGCCATGCTGGACGCGGAGGACATTGATGCAGCACCCGTTTTGGATACCGGGGAAAGCCTGACAACTTCATGAGCCGGTCTTGCCGCAACTGCTGAAAGAGCAGACAGAATGCGCAAGTTATGCTGACAGCCCCGTGCCGCCGAAGTGCGGAGGCCAAGTGCGTAATGAACACCCGCTGTTCGCTTGCTCAATGGCTGCAGATGCGGACAAAAGCCTGGACCTGCGTCACTTTCGTGCCGGTTTTCCGCGAGCAATGCTCGCGATAAAGGAAACCGGTTGTGGCAGCCAAACACAGTGGCGATTTCAAACGCGAAGCGGTTCGGATCGCGACAAACAGCGGATTGACGCGCCGCCAGGTGGCGTCCGTTCCGGGGATCGGATTTTCGACCCTTGGCAAATGGATGCGCGACTTTGCGGAGGATCCGTCTGGAGCCACACAAGATGCCGAGTTGCGTCGCGAGAAAGAGCGGCTGCGCAAAGAGAACCGCATTCTTCGGGAGGAGAGGGAAGCACAAAAAAGGCAGCGGTCTTCTTCGCAGGTCAAAGGCAATCATGTTTCAATTCATTGCGGACTGCCATGGAGATCTGCCGCGTGCCCGTCTGTGCCGCCTGATGCAGGTGACGGATCGTGGCTTGCGCGCATGGCGGCGCAGGCCGCCATCACGTCGTCAGCGCCGGGATATGATCCTGCTGGCTCATATCCACGAACAGCACTGCCTGAGCCTTGTCAGCTACGGTCGTCCTCGCATGACGCAAGAGCTCAACGAATTGGGCATCCAGGTCCGGCAAAGCCGGAAGTTCAAACGCACGACCGACAGCGATCATCGCTTCAAAATCGCGTAGAATCTGCTGCGTCGGGATTTCACCGCCACTGCGCCAAACCAGAAACGGGCGGGAGATATACCCTATATTTGGGCCCGCGAGGGATGGGCCTGTCTTGCTGTCATCCTGGATCTGTATTCGCGGCGCGTGATCGGCTGGGCGCTGAGCAACCGGATGAAACAGGATCTGGCCTTGCGCGCCCTGGACATGGCCGTGGCCATCCGCAAGCCACCCAAAGCTGTCAATCGGCATTGAATGTTGACCCCCTATCGGCGTGCAAAAGTGACCCCCTTTGTGTTGAGCTGGCCCGTTGCTGCGTAGTCTCCAAATAACGCAGCGGCAGCGGGCCAGCGGTGGTGCGGCTGGTCGTTAAGCTCTGTTTTTGAACCGCCAGCTTTCGTTGCCGGTTTCCACAATTTCACAGTGATGCGTGAGGCGGTCCAATAAAGC
>NZ_LUKH01000238.1:0-3461 GCF_001593695.1 Leisingera sp. F5
CCGATAGCATGGCTCTGTGACAGGATAAAGAGGGGATTGCGCAGCTTTGACGCCGCCGCAAAGGAGGCACACAGCCCGCAGGCTTGGGCTCCTATCCCGCTGCACATCTGAAATAAGCCGGCCACAGCCAGCGCCGACACATGGCCTGCCCCATTGACAAGGGCCAGACAGTACCGCAGTGCTCGGCCCATGTTACGTATCAGCGATATATCCTATGCGGTCGAAGGCCGCCTTCTGTTCGATGGCGCCAGCGCCACGATCCCCACTGGCCACAAGGTTGGACTGGTTGGCCGCAACGGCACCGGCAAGACCACGCTGTTCCGGCTGATCCGCAACGAGCTGTCGCTGGAATCCGGCGCCATTTCCCTGCCCAGCCGGTCCCGGATCGGCGGCATTGCGCAGGAAGCGCCATCTTCAAACGTGTCGCTGATCGATACGGTGCTGGCGGCAGACACCGAACGCGCAGACCTGATGGCCGAGGCCGAGACCGCGCAGGACCCTGGCCGGATTGCCGAAATCCAAACCCGTCTGACAGATATCGATGCCTGGTCGGCTGAGGCCCGCGCCGCCGCCATCCTCAAGGGCCTCGGGTTTGACTATGCCGCCCAGCAACGCCCCTGCTCCGATTATTCGGGCGGCTGGCGGATGCGCGTCGCACTTGCTGCGGTGCTGTTTTCCCAACCTGATCTGCTGCTGCTGGACGAACCGACCAACTACCTAGATCTCGAAGGTGCGCTGTGGCTCGAGGCCTATCTGGTGAAATACCCGCACACCGTGATCATCATCAGCCACGACCGCGAGCTGCTGAACCGCTCGGTGAACGGCATTCTGCACCTCGAAGAGCTGGGGCTGACCTATTACTCCGGCAACTACGACCAGTTTGCCCGTCAGCGCGCCGCCAACCGCGCCAATCAGGCTGCGCAAGCCAAAAAACAGGATGCCCGACGCGCCCATCTGCAAGCTTTTGTCGACCGGTTCAAAGCCAAGGCCAGCAAAGCCAAACAGGCACAAAGCCGGGTGAAGATGCTGGAGAAGATGGAAACCATCCGCGCGCCCGAAGATGCGGCGCGCACGGTGTTCACCTTCCCCGAACCCGAGGAACTGTCGCCGCCGATCATCGCGACTGAGGGTGCTTCGGTCGGCTATGACGGCACTGCGATCCTCAGCCGGCTGGATTTGCGCATCGACCAGGACGACCGTATCGCGCTCTTGGGCAAGAACGGCGAAGGCAAATCCACTCTGTCCAAAATGCTGTCAGGCCGTCTCGATGTGATGGCGGGCAAGATGACCCAATCCGGCAAGCTGCGGATCGGGTTCTTTGCCCAGCATCAGGTGGATGAGCTGCACATTGAAGAAACGCCGCTGCAGCATTTGCAGCGCGAACGCCCGGACGAAGGCCAGGCCCGCCTGCGTGCCCGGCTGGCCGGCTTCGGCCTAGGATCAGATCAGGCCGATACCGAGGTCGGGCGCCTGTCTGGCGGGCAGAAAGCGCGGCTTTCGCTGTTGCTGGCCACCCTGCCCGCCCCTCATCTGCTGATCCTTGATGAACCGACCAACCACCTGGACATCGAAAGCCGCGAAGCGTTGGTGGAGGCTCTGACGGCCTATTCCGGCGCCGTCATTCTGGTCAGCCACGACATGCACCTGCTCAGCCTCGTGGCGGACCGGCTGTGGCTGGTGTCGGGTGGCACGGTGAAACCGTTTGAGGGCGACCTGCCAGCCTACCGCGATCTGCTGCTGACGCGCGATAAACCCGCAGGCAAACCCAAGGCCGCCAAACCCAAGCGCCCCACCCGCGACGCGATTCTGGCGCTGCGCGCCGAGGTGCGCAAAGGCGAGGCCCGGCTCGAAAAAGTCAGCGAAATGCGCGACAAGCTCGCCAAAAAACTGGCGGACCCCGCCCTTTATGATGACGGACGCAAAGACGAAGCCGTTGTCTGGCAGCGCAAATATGCCGAAGTTATGGAAGCCCAGGACCGCGCCGAGGAGCTTTGGCTGAAGGCGGTGGAGAAACTGGAAAAAGCAGAGGCGCAATGATCGACACCGCTTTTCTGATCACCTCCTTTGTCACGCTGTTTGTCATCGTTGACCCGATCGGCCTGACACCGATCTTTCTGGCGCTGACGCAGGGTATGAGTCCGGCACAGCGCCGCTCCATCGCTTTGCGCTCAACCATCACCGCGGCAATCCTGCTTGCGTTGTTTGCGGCACTTGGCGAGGCAGTGCTTGGTTTTGCAGGCATTTCCATGGCCGCATTCCGCATTGCAGGCGGCGTGCTGTTGTTTCTCACCGCGCTCGACATGCTGTTCGAACGCCGCAACAAACGGCGCGAAGACCGCAGCGAGGAGGATGATTTTGATGATCCTTCAATCTTCCCGCTGGCGATCCCGCTGATCGCAGGCCCCGGATCCATCGCCACTGTCATCCTGCTTGCGGGTCAGCAGCCCGGCATTGCCGGCTTTGCCATGGTCATGGGCGTGGTGGCCGCGGTGCTGGCGATCCTGCTGGTGATGTGTCTGTTTTCCGGCATGTTCGAACGGCTGCTTGGCAAAACCGGCATCACCGTGGTGACCCGCCTTTTGGGCATGCTGCTGGCGGCGCTTTCTGTCCAGTTCGTACTCGACGGGCTGCGCGCATTTGGATTTGCAGGCTAGCATAACGCCCCGGCCCGCCTACATTATATGCAGGAGGTGCGCAGATGGGCGAGTTTGAGATCGGGCGGGTTATTTATCTGGTTGTCTTGCTGGTTGCAGTCGGATCCTGGGTGTTTGTGCAAAACCGTCAATCCATCGGCAAGACGCTGCAGATGTTTGCCGTCTGGGGATTTATCTTCCTTGGTGTGATCGCCTCTTACGGGCTGTGGGAGGACATCCGCCAAACCGTGCGCCCGCAGCAAAGCGTCGCTGTTGATGCCGGACGGGTCGAAGTGCCGCGCGCGCCCGACGGACATTACTACCTGACACTGGAGGTGAATGGCGCAGCTGTCCCGTTCCTGGTCGACACCGGTGCCAGCGAAGTTGTGCTGAACGCGCGCGATGCAGAGCGTGCCGGCATTGATACCGACACCCTTGCCTATCTCGGCCGCGCCCGCACCGCCAATGGCGAGGTGCGCACGGCCTCCGTCTGGATCGAAGAAATGTCGCTGGGCGGCATCACCGATACAGACGTGCGCGTCTGGGTCAACCAGGGCGAACTGGAGCAATCCCTGCTGGGCATGGGCTACCTGCAGCGCTGGTCCAGCATCGAAATCCGCAATGGCGCATTGGTGCTGACCCGCTGATCACGCGCCTTGCGGCGCAGGCCTCCGGCAGGGGTATTTCGAACCAGAAAGAAGCAACAGGCCGCTTCCCTGCGTTTCACCCTTCGTCCAAGTCCGGCAGAATGAAGCCGTTGACCGGATAGACGCGCCCAAAGGCCCCTGGATTGCTTTCCAAACGAACAGCAGACCAGTCATTTTCAGC
>NZ_LUKH01000239.1:0-3439 GCF_001593695.1 Leisingera sp. F5
CCGCAGCACTCCGCATGCTCAAGACTGTCTCAATCCTCGCCGCCGCCTTCGGCCTTGCCATGGTGCTGGCGCTGGCCACCCCGCTGGGCACGGCACTCGGCCTGTTCATCGATCTCGCCTTCCTGCCGGTGGACGGCGCCCAAGCGCTTACTCCCGGCTCGGCCGCCCTGATGACTGCAATCAGCGGCGGGCTGATGTGCGGCTTCTGCGTGCTGATCTATCTGGTCACAGAGCATATCTACAGCAGCAACCCCGCGCTGGGCCGCCGTCTGCTGGTCCCGGCGCTGCTGGCCTGGTACATCCCCGACAGCCTCGGCTCCCTCGCCGCCGGCGCCTGGTTCAACGTGGTGATGAACACGCCCTTCCTGCTGCTGTTCCTTGTGCCGCTGATGCTGGCCCGCCCCGCCGCCGCGCAGACTGCATGAAAAAAGAGGGCGAAACCGCCCCCTTTCATCTTTCCAGAAATACTCCGGGGTGAATAGGCCGAAGGCCAAGAGGGCAGCGCCCCTCATCCTTCCCCGGCGGGGCAGCGCCCCTCTCACTTATTCCGCGGCCACCTTCCGGGCCGCCAGAATGTCTTTCAGATAGCGCCCGGTGTGGCTGCGCGGCTCATCGGCCACGGCCTCGGGCGTGCCCGCTGCAACAATCTCACCACCGCCATCGCCGCCCTCGGGGCCGATGTCGATGATCCAGTCGGCGGTTTTGATCACATCCAGATTATGCTCAATCACAACCACAGAATTGCCTTGCTCCACCAGCTCGTGCAGCACTTCCAGCAGCTTTTTCACATCCTCGAAATGCAGCCCCGTGGTCGGTTCGTCCAGAATATAAAGCGTCCGTCCGGTGGACCGTTTCGACAGTTCCTTGGACAGTTTCACCCGCTGTGCCTCGCCGCCCGACAGCGTGGTCGCCTGCTGGCCTACCTTGATATAGCCAAGACCCACCCGCATCAGCGCATCCATCTTGTCGCGGATCGCAGGTACCGCCTGAAAGAACCCCTGCGCATCTTCCACAGTCATATCAAGCACATCAGCGATGCTCTTGCCCTTGAATTTGATCTCCAGCGTCTCGCGGTTATAGCGCGCGCCCTTGCAGGTCTCGCAGGTCACATAAACGTCAGGCAAAAAGTGCATTTCGATCTTGATGACGCCATCGCCCTGGCACGCCTCGCAGCGGCCGCCCTTGACGTTGAAGGAAAACCGCCCCGGCTTATACCCCCGCGTCTTGGCCTCCGGCAGACCGGCAAACCAGTCGCGGATCGGAGTGAAGGCGCCGGTATAGGTCGCCGGGTTCGAGCGCGGCGTGCGCCCGATCGGGCGCTGGTCGATGTCGATCACCTTGTCCAGGTGCTCCAGCCCTTTGATGGTCTCGCAGGGCGCCGGGGTCTGGCGCGCGCCGTTCAGCCGCATCGAGGCGGTCTTGAACAGCGTCTCAATCGTCAGCGTCGACTTGCCGCCGCCGGAGACGCCGGTCACGCAAACGAACTTACCCAGCGGGAACTCGGCCGTCACCTCTTTCAGGTTGTTGCCGGTGGCTTTCACCACCTTGATTTTCTTCTTGTTGCCCTTGCGCCGTTTGGCTGGCACCGCGATTTCGCGTGTGCCCGACAAATACTGGCCGGTGATCGAATTCACGTCCGACGCAACCGCCCCGGGGGTGCCGTGGCTTACAACTTCACCGCCATGCACCCCGGCGCCGGGGCCGATGTCAAAGACGTAGTCCGCCTGCCGGATCATGTCCTCGTCATGCTCCACCACAATCACCGTGTTGCCCTGGTCGCGCAGGTTCTTCAGGGTGCCGATCAGCCGGTCATTGTCGCGCTGGTGCAAACCAATCGACGGCTCGTCCAGCACATACAGAACCCCGGTCAGGCCAGAGCCGATCTGCGAGGCCAGCCGGATCCGCTGGCTTTCGCCACCAGACAGCGTGCCGGAATTGCGGCTCAGCGACAGATATTCCAGCCCCACGTTGTTCAGGAATCCCAGCCGCTCGCGGATCTCTTTGACGATGGCGCGGGCAATCTCCTGTTTCTGTTGGCTCAGATGGTTCGGCACGTCCTCGATCCAGGCCAGCGCCTCGCGGATCGACAGCTGCACCACCTGGCCCGCATGAACACCGGCAATCTTCACGGCCAGCGCCTCGTCCCGCAGCCGGTAGCCCTGGCAGTGGTGGCAGTGGCGGTTGTTCTGGTAGCGTTCGAACTCCTCGCGGATCCAATTGGAATCGGTCTCGCGGTAACGCCGCTCCATGTTGGGGATCACCCCCTCAAAAGTGCGCTCCACCTGATAAACGCGCCCGCCCTCGTCATAGCGGAACATGATCTCTTCTTCACCGGAGCCGTACAGGAACACCTGCTGCACATGGGCAGGCAAGTCCTTCCAGACAGTGTTCTTGTTGAACTCGTAATGCTTGGCGATGGCCTCGATGGTCTGCAGGAAATAGGGCGACTTGCCCTTGCGCCAGGGCGCGAGCGCCCCGTCATAGACCTTCAGGGACTGGTCCGGCACTACCAGCCGCTCGTCAAAGAACAGCTCCACCCCCAGCCCATCGCATTCCGGGCAGGCCCCGAACGGCGCGTTGAAGGAAAACAGCCGCGGCTCAATCTCCGGAATGGTGAAACCGCTGACCGGACAGGCGAAATTCTCGGAAAAGGTAATCCGTTCCGGATCGCCCTCCCGCGGCGCGGTTTCCAGAATGGCAATGCCATCGGCCAGATCCAGCGCGGTACGCAAACTGTCTGCCAGCCGGGTTTCCATGCCTTCGCGGACCACCAGCCGGTCCACAACCACATCAATGTCATGGCGGAACTTCTTGTCCAGCACCGGCGGCTCGTCCAGTTCATAGAACTCCCCGTCCACCTTCACCCGCTGGAACCCCTGCTTGCGCAGCTCCAGGAATTCCTTCTTGTACTCGCCCTTGCGGTCGCGGACGATCGGCGCCAGCAAATAGCCGCGGGTGCCCGCCTCCATCTCCATGATCCGGTCGACCATGTCCTGAACCTGCTGCGCTTCAATCGGCTTGCCGGTCGCGGGGGAATAGGGCGTGCCGGCACGTGCAAACAGCAGCCGCATGTAATCATAGATCTCGGTCACCGTGCCAACAGTGGAGCGCGGGTTCTTCGATGTCGTCTTCTGCTCAATCGAGATTGCCGGGGACAGACCGCTGATGTGATCCACATCCGGCTTTTCCATCATGTCGAGGAACTGCCGCGCATAGGCGCTCAAGCTTTCCACATAGCGGCGCTGACCCTCGGCATAGATGGTGTCGAACGCCAAGGATGACTTGCCGGAGCCGGACAGGCCGGTGATCACCACCAGCTCATCGCGCGGAATATCCACGTCGATGCTCTTCAGATTATGTTCGCGCGCGCCGCGCACTTCGATGGATTTCAGCTCAGCCATAATGCCCCCGTGCCCGCGCCTGCCAAACCAGCGGCAAA
>NZ_LUKH01000240.1:0-3437 GCF_001593695.1 Leisingera sp. F5
GCCAGTTATCACCGGTCAGGCTCCTTCATTGACTGCCCGAAAGTTTTCTTACCTGGGCCTTCGCGGTGTTCAGAACGGGCGCACCCGTTCCTGATAGTGTCAGAAGCAGTTATTCTGCTCCCAGTTTCCGTCTGCGCCACCGAGGGAAAATCAGAGGCGCAGACGGTGTCCTTCAGCTGCAGCCGGAAGTCCCGCCGCAGGTGTTGCACTTCATACAGGTGCCGTTGCGCACCAATGTGTAATTGCCGCATTCGCCGCAGGCTTCGCCCTCATAGCCTTGCATTTTCGCCTTGGCGCGCGCGTCCATGCCGCCACCGGGCTGCACGGTTGCATCACCGGTCTCTGGCACAAGCGACTGCAGCGCGGCAACGGGGTCCGTTCCGGTGCCCAGTGCAGTTGTTTCGGTCTGGCCGCCTTGCAACACCACCAGTTCCTGCGGCAGCCGTTTGCGCAGATAGCCAGTCGAGGAGATTTGCTTCAGCACTTCCAGCGACCGCGAGGCGGCGTTTTCACTCAGCTCGCTCAAGTTCGACACGCCTTCTTCCTCACCGCGGCCAAGGTCGTCGAAACTTGCACCTTCAGGCTTCACATGCGCCAGGTCGGTGCGGTCCAGATAGCTAACCGCAAGTTCCCGGAACACGTAATCGAGGATCGAGGTTGCGTTTTTGATCGAGTCGTTGCCCTGAACCATGCCTGCAGGCTCAAACTTGGTGAAGGTGAAGGCGTCAACAAACTCCTCCAGCGGCACGCCGTATTGCAGGCCGACCGAGACTGCGATGGCAAAATTGTTCATCATAGCCCGGAAGCCAGCACCTTCCTTGTGCATGTCGATGAAGATTTCGCCCAAGGTGCCGTCAGAATATTCACCGGTGCGCAGATAGACCTTGTGACCGCCGACAACCGCCTTTTGGGTGTAGCCCTTGCGGCGCTGCGGCATCTTCTCGCGGTGGCTGCGGACCAGCTCCTTTACCACCACTTTTTCGATGATCTTTTCCGCCAGAACCGTGGCCTTTTCCTGGGTTGAGCCGCTTTCAAGCACCTCCGCAGCCTCGTCGTCATCCTCAACCAGTGCCGCCGCCAGCGGCTGGCTCAGTTTGGAGCCGTCACGGTACAGCGCGTTTGCCTTTACCCCCAGGCTCCAGCTCAGCTCATAAGCCTTTTGGCAGTCTTCGATGGTGGCCGAATTGGGCATGTTGATGGTCTTGGAAATCGCACCGGAGATGAAGCTTTGGGCGGCTGCCATCATGTAGATATGGCTGTCAACACTCAGGAAACGCTTACCTTTCTTGCCGCAGGGGTTGGCGCAATCAAAGATCGCATAGTGTTCCTCCTGCAGATGCGGCGCGCCTTCAAGGGTCATGGTGCCGCAGACATGGTCGTTGGCCGCGTCAATGTCCGCCTTGGTAAAGCCGAGGTGGCGCAGCAGGTCGAAGGTCGGATCGTTCAGCTTGGGCGCCGGGATGCCCAGTACGCCAGTGCAGAAATCCTCGCCCAGGGTCCATTGGTTGAACACAAACCGGATATCAAAGGCCGTTTCCAGTGCAGCGTCCACCTTGGCCAGCTCATTGGGGCCAAATCCGTGACCGGCCAGCGACGTATGGTTGATCCCCGGCGCGTTGCCGATGGAGCCGTGGCCCACCGCATAGGACGCGATCTCCTCGATCTGGGCAGAGCTGTAACCCAGCCCCTCCAGCGCCGACGGAACCGAGCGGTTGATGATTTTGAAATAACCGCCGCCGGCCAGCTTCTTGAACTTCACCAGGGCAAAGTCCGGCTCGATGCCGGTGGTGTCGCAATCCATCACCAGGCCGATGGTGCCGGTCGGTGCAATCACTGTAGTCTGGGCGTTGCGGTAGCCGTGCTTTTCGCCCAGCTCCAACGCCTCATCCCAAGCGCTGGCGGCCAGATCGGCCAGCAGCGCATCCGGGCAATTGGAAATGTCCAGCGGCACCGGTGTGACCGACAGCGCCTCGTAGCCATCCGCGATGCCCTTTGCAGCGTTGCGGTGATTGCGGATCACACGCAGCATGTGATCCGTGTTTTTTGCATAACCCGGGAAGGGCCCAAGTTCTGCCGCGATTTCGGCCGAGGTGGCGTAGGACACGCCAGTCATCAGCGCGGTCAGCGCACCGCACAGCGCCCTGCCCTCATCCGAGTCATAGCTGTAGCCCATGTTCATCAAGAGGCCGCCGATATTGGCATAGCCCAGACCAAGGGTGCGGAAGTCATAGGAGCGCTGTGCGATCTCCTTGGACGGGAACTGCGCCATCATCACCGAGATTTCCAGCGTCAGCGTCCACAGGCGGCAGGAATGCATATAGTCATCCGCCTGGAACAGCCCGCCCTTCAGGAAGCTGAGCAGGTTCAGAGACGCCAAATTGCAGGCGGTGTCGTCCAAGAACATGTATTCTGAACAGGGGTTTGAGCCGCGAATTTCACCGTCTTCCGGGCAAGTGTGCCACTCATTGACGGTGTCGTGGAACTGGATGCCAGGATCGGCGCAGGCCCAGGCCGCATGGCCGACCTTCTCCCATAGGTCGCGGGCTTTGACCACCTTGGCAATCTTGCCGTCGGTACGGTTGATCAGCTGCCAGTCGGCGTCTTTTTCAACCGCGTGCAGAAAGGCGTTGGTGACCCGGATCGAGTTGTTGGAGTTCTGCCCGGAAACGGAGCTGTAGGCCTCGGAGTCCCAATCTGTGTCATAGGTCGGGAACTCGATCGAGGTATGGCCTTGCTTGGCGTAATCCAGCACCCGCTTGACATAGGTTTCCGGGATTGCCACCTTTTTCGCTTCACGGATCGCGCCCTTCAGCCCGGTGTTGACCGCCGGGTCATAGGCATCCGCTTCACCGCCGTCCCAGCCGCGGATCGCCTCGAAAATGCCGTTCAGCATCTTCTCGTGCATCTTTGAGCCTGCGACGATGGAGGCAACCTTCTGCTCCTCCAGAACCTTCCACTCGATGAATTGCTCAATATCCGGGTGATCGGCGTCGACGATCACCATTTTTGCTGCCCGACGGGTTGTGCCGCCTGATTTGATGGCACCCGCTGCACGGTCGCCGATTTTGAGGAAGCCCATCAGGCCAGAGGATTTTCCACCGCCTGACAGCGGCTCGCCTTCAGCGCGCAAATGGGAAAAGTTGGTGCCGGTGCCGGAGCCGTATTTGAACAGGCGTGCTTCGCGCACCCACAGATCCATGATGCCGCCGTCCTTGACCAGATCATCCGAGACCGACTGGATGAAGCAGGCATGCGGCTGGGGGTGTTCATAGGCGCTGTCCGATTTGGTCAGCTTGCCGGTCTTGTAATCGACGTAATGATGGCCCTGCGCCGGGCCGTCGATGCCATAGGCCCAATGCAGACCGGTGTTGAACCACTGGGGCGAATTGGGGGCCGAGCGCTGGGTTGCCAGCATATACCGCATCTCGTCGTAATAG
>NZ_LUKH01000241.1:0-3437 GCF_001593695.1 Leisingera sp. F5
ATCCTGGCCATCGGGTTGCTGATTGCGCCGGGGGCGATCGCATTTCTGGTGGTGCGCAAGTTCAGCACCATGCTGTGGGTTGCTGTCGTGGTTTGTATGTTCTCAATGCTGGCGGGCACCTATGCCAGTTTCTTCCTCGACAGCGCGCCCGCGCCGACCATTGTGCTGATCCTGACCGCGCTGTTTATTCTCGCCTTCGTGCGGCGGCTCCACCTGACCCGTCAGGCCTCGATGCAGCGTGCCAAGGATTCTTCCGGGATCGCATAAGTCACGCGGCGCCGGGCTTCACCATCTCCAAGAGCCATTGCCGCACCAGTTCGGCGTTAGGAACCAGGTCTTGGCTCTTGGACCACACCAGATAAAACCCCGCCCCGGTGGTCCAGGACCATTCCGTGCGTGCGGCCAGCAGCCCCTGTTTGATCAGCGGCTGCGTCACATGCTGCCAGCCGAAGGCGAAGCCTTCGCCGGCAATCGCCGCCTGCAGCACCAGCGCATAGTCGTTGAGCCGCAGACCTGCCGCGGGCAGCCGGCCCGTCACCCCGAAATGGGAAAACCACTGCTGCCAGCTGGGGCGTTCGCGGATCGGCTCCTCCAAGTGGATCAAACGCTCGTGCAGCAGGTTCGGTACCGTGGCCAGGTTGACGGCGGAGGTCATCACCCGCGGGCTGGCCACCGGATAGATCACCTCGGGCGCGATCAGGGTTGAATGGCAGTCCGGCCAGTTCCCATCACCGCGCCGCACCGCCAGCGAGATGCCCTCGGTATTGATGTCCGGCTCCCGGTCAGAGCTTTGCAGCCGCAGGTCGATATCGGGGTGAGCCTCGTGCAGCCGGGGCAGTTTTGGCATCACCCAGTAGTATGCAAAAGCAGAGGAGCAATTGAGCGTGACATGGTCATTCCGCCCGAACTGCCGCACCGCTTTGGCTGACGAAAGAATGTCCTCCAGCGCCTTGGAAACATCGGTGTAAAGCCGCATTCCCGCCCCAGTCAGCTCCACTTTTCGATGGCCGCGGCGGAACAAAACAACGCCCAAAGACGATTCCATCTGCTTGATCGCCGCACTGACAGCAGGCTGCTGAACATTTAGTTCCTCCGACGCGCGGGTAAAAGAAGCATGCCTGGCGGCGGCCTCGAAGACGATCAGGTGGCGGGGGCTGGTGAGGAGCTTCCAAAGTTCTTGCATAACTGTGATTTATCCAAACCATCAGAATTTTCAACCGTCACAAGGCCTGTGCCGGGTCTTATTGTGTCGCAACGCCTGAAGATGGAGATCCCCATGGCCCGACGCGCCCGCGCATCCCGCGATAGAAACACCGCCCCGGCGGGTGCCCCGGCATCGCCCTTTGTCCAGCGCACATTGCCGTTCTTTGATGTGCTGGATGAGGAAAAGCTGACCAAGATCGAGGCCCAGGTGGATTGGATCTTTGAAGATGTCGGCATTGCGTTCCGTGATGATCCCGAGGCGCTGCGGATCTGGAAAGAAGCCGGCGCGCGGATTGATGGCGACACCGTCCGTGCGGATGCGCAGTGGATTCGCGCCCTGTGCGCCACGGCTCCGCGGGAATTCACCCAGCTGGCCCGCAACCGGGCGCGGTCGGTCACCATCGGTGGCAACAACCAGGTGTTTGCCCCGATCTATGGCGCGCCGTTTGTGCGCGATCTGGAGGGCGGGCGCCGGTATGGCGACATGGAGAGCTTTGAGAAACTGGTGAAGCTCACCTACATGCATCCGAATCTGCATCATGGCGGGCTGGTGATCTGCGAGCCCTGCGATGTGCCGGTGAGCAAACGCCATTTCGACATGCTGTACGCGCATATGACGCTGAGCGACAAACCGCATCTGGGCGCAATCACCGAGATGTCCCGCGCGCAGGACAGCGTCGACATGGCCGAGATCGTCTTTGGCAAAGACGTCATGGACAACAACTGCGTGATCATGGGGAACGTGAACACCAACTCGCCGCTGCTGGTGGACAAGGTGGTGACCGAGGCCGTGCGCACCTATTCTGCCCGCGGGCAAGGTATGATCGTGGTGCCGTTTATCCTGACCGGCGCGATGGGGCCGGTGTCCACCGCGGCGTCTGTGGCGCAGGCGATGGCCGAGGCGATGATGGTCTGCGCCTTCACGCAGCTGGTGCGTCCAGGCGCGCCGTTTGTCCTGGGCAACTTCCTGAGTTCCATGTCGCTGAAATCCGGCGCGCCGACATTCGGGATGCCGGAGCCGGTGGTGTCGAACTATGCGATCGGCCAGCTGGCGCGCCGTGCGGGCCTGCCGCTGCGCTGCGGCGGCTCGCTGACCGCATCCAAGATCGAGGACGCGCAAGCGGCCTATGAGAGTGCCGATTCGATGCATTCCACCATGCTGGCGGGCGCGAATTTTGTCCTGCATTCAGCCGGTTGGATGGAAGGTGGTCTGTGCACCGGGTTTGAGAAACTGATCATGGATGCGGACCGGCTGGGATCTTATCAGAAGGTGCTGAGCCAAGGTCTGGACACCAGCGACGAAGCCTTTGCCCGTGATGCTTACACCGAGGTGGAGCCGGGCGGCCATTTCCTCGGCTCCGGCCACACCATGCGCAACTACCAGACTGCGTTTTATGAACCCAAGCTGAGCGACAGCGAGAATGTTGAAAGCTGGGAGGAGGGCGGCTGCAAGGACATGCGCCAGCGCGCCTATGAGCGCTGGAACCAGATGCTGAACCAGTATGAAGCGCCGCCGATGGATGAGGCGGTGAAAGAGGAACTGGCCGCCTATGTCGCCCGCCGCAAGGAAGAGATTCCGGATGCGTGGTACTGAGTTAACACTTTCTTCACGCATAATCTCAGCTGATGCAGGATGTGCCGGATTGCTCCGGCACCCCCTGTGCACCCCCCGTATACCCCCTGTGCACCCCCTAGGTGCCATTTGCCGCAATTCCCGCGCTTTGCCGCAGACCTGAGGACAAAACCCATGTCAGACAATTTTGCCCAATCGACGCTCAACATCCACAAGGAGGAGAGCACCGGCGACAAGAAACTGCCGAGCCACGCCAAGGCGGTGATCATCGGCGGCGGTGTGGTTGGCTGCTCGATCTTGTTCCACCTGGCCAAGTTCGGCTGGAAGGACGTGGTGCTGCTGGAACGTGACGAGCTGACCTCCGGCTCCTCCTGGCACGCGGCGGGGCAGATCCATACCATCAGCTCTGATCCGAACATCTCGCGGCTGCAGTCCTACACTATCGACCTGTACAAGGAGATTGAGGAACTGTCGGGCCATTCCGTCGGCCTGCACATCACCGGCGGGTTTTACCTGGCGTCGAACAAGACTTGGTACGACTACCTGAAACGCGAACGGTCCAAGGCGCGGTATATGGGCCTGAACCAGGAATTCATCAGCCCCAGGGAAGTGGCTGAACGCCACCCGCTGATTGATCCGAAACATTACCATGCCGCCCTGT
>NZ_LUKH01000242.1:0-3437 GCF_001593695.1 Leisingera sp. F5
TTTTCCGCCTGAGCGTAAGCCAGACGAGATTATCCGAGGAGCCGTAAGCAGTATCTGCGGCGATCCAATCTGGCCTCAGACCAAACCGTTCCTCGGTCCGGTCGATCATCTTGCGCATAGCCCCAACCTCGGCAGTCTTGTTTGATCGACTGGCATCCACATCCACGATGATACCGTGATCGGTATCGATCAGGTAATTGTCTGAGTAAGCAAAGAAAGCTGGGCCCTTGCGTGCGGCGGTCCATTGACTGGCTGGATCGGCATGGGCGGTGAATTTGGGCCTAGCCGCCGTGGCAGCGCCAAAAACCTCGTCATCCAAGGTGTCGAGATACTCACGCACTGCGCGCGGCGCATCATGGGGATCAACATCGCGAGCCGCCCAATCATCGGGATTGCTGGAGTTCTGTTTCTGTACGTCAGCGCTGATCAGGCTGGCATCGACGGCGAAGCCCTGACCACCAGCAGGCCCTTCCTCCATGCAGCGTGCCACGGTTGCCTCGAAGACATGACGCAGCAGATCGCTCTCTCGGAAGCGACCATGGCGGTTCTTCGAAAAGGTGGAGTGATGGGGATGCGATCATTCAGGCCGAGGCGGCAAAACCACCGATAGGCGAGATTCAGATGGACCTCCTCGCAGAGCCGTCGCTCAGAGCGGATGCCAAAACAATATCCCACCAACAGCATTCGGATAAGCAGCTCAGGGTCTATGGATGGGTGACCCGTATGGCCGCAACATGAGCCCGGATGCTGCCCAGATCAACAAACCGATCAATCGACCGTAGCAGATGATCTTGCGGGACATGGTTCTCCAGCGAGAACTCGTAGAACAGCGCCGCCTGCGCTTCCTGCTTCGGTCCCATCATCGCCAAACCTCCCGCTCACTAACGGAATTGAATCAGCGATGCCCCCTGCAATCAAGGAAGAGTTTTTCAACAAAATCGGCTCCTTTGCGGCTTTCGCCGCATGAACGGGGGATTAGCTATCGTTGCGACAGCGAATTGAGTGAGCTCAGATGGTAGATACTTTGGGTTAAAGGAAGAAGCTAATGCTCCAGCATCTCGCGGTAGATCGCGACCAGAGTACCGGCCTCCTTTTCCAGCGCGAAATTGGTAATTGCGTGCTTGCGTGCTGCCTCTGACCAGGCGTCCAGCCGCCCTTCGGTGGATAACACCTCATTGATCGCCTCCACCATCTGCCGGGTCCCGCCTGCGTCGATCAGAAGGCCGGTTTCACCCGGTGCGATCAGCTCTTCAAAGGCGCCAACGCGGGTGGCAACTGCAGGCACCCCGCAAGACATGGCTTCCAAAGGGGTCAGGCCAAACCCCTCCCAGCGTTGCGGTGCCACATAGAGATCCAGCGCCTGATACCAGCGGGAAACCTCCCAGACCGGCACCTCAGGCGGGAACAGCAGGCGGCCGGACAGGCCTGCGGCCTCCACCTTGGCACGCAGCTCTTTCTCAAACGCCACATGCTTTTCGGTGGCGCGGCCCATGACCAGGCCTACCGCATGGGGATGCGCTTTCAGCACCTCCAGCATGGCATCGACAAAGACGTCCGTGCCTTTCTGCGCCCGGATGCGGCCGTAGCAACCGATCAGGATTGCATCCTGAGGCAGGCCCAGTTCACGCCGCAACGCGGCTTTGTCAGCGGGCGGGGAAAATTCTTCGGTATTGATCCCGTGATGCACCACCTGCACCGGGTTCTCCAGATAGGCGGCACCTTTGGCCGAGGTTGCAATCACCCGGTCCATGTTGGAAATCAGCCACTTGGTGTAACCGGAGTGATGACGCTGGGAAGCGGAGGTGAACAACAGTTTCAGCCGCTTGCCCAGCAGGTATTTCAACGCCAGCCCGCCGAGCATTTCGACATTGCGCCGGGCGTGCCAGACGCGGGCGCCGGCGGGGCCGTTGCGTTTCATGAACAAGAGCTGCAGCACCGACAGATGCGGCATGCCGCCGGGCAGGCCGCTGCCGGCGGTGGCAATGGCGATTTGCTGGCGCTGCAGCGGCACCAGCCGCACGATGGTAGAGGTGACGCCGGACAGGCGGCGCTTGAAATTCGGCGCGATGACTTCGACCGTATTGGCGTCAGTTTTTGCCATCATGGCCTCCATCGCGGGGCAGAACCGCCAGCAGGGCGTCCACCGTCCTGTCCAATTGATCCGACTGGCGGGAGATAAATTGCCGGGCGGCATCACAGGCAGCCTGGAAGGCCTGCGGCTGTTCCAGCCAGGTGGCAACCTGATCGGTCAACTCTGCCGCGGACCGCACCTCAGCCGCGGCGCCAAGCGCGGTCAGTTCGGCATAGGTTTCGGCAAAATTGTAATGTCCGGTGCCGGTGATCACAGTGGCGCCCGCCTGCATTGGCTCAAACGGGTTGTGGCCGCCGATTTCGCGCAGGGAGCCGCCCAGGAAAACCAGCGGGCTGAGGGCATACCAGGTGCCAACCTCGCCCAGAGTGTCAGCCAGATAGACCTGGGTGGCAGTCCCGGGCATGACGCCCTTGCTGCGCCGTGCGCAGGACAGGCCTGCGCCCTTCACCAGAGCTTCTGCCGCATCGCCGCGCTCGGGGTGGCGGGGAGCAAGCAGCAGGCAGAGGTCCGGGTGCTTCTTCAGCAGCGCCTTATGTGCCTCCAGCACGGTCTCTTCCTCGCCCTCGTGGGTCGAGGACGCGATCCAGACCGGGCGTTCACCGATGTTTCTACGCAGCTTTTCAAGGCTGTCCTGGTCGACCGGCAGCGGCGCTGAGACGGCCTTGAGGTTGCTGCCCGGGCGGACGCGCTTGGGGTTGGCGCCCATCGCCTGCAGGTTCGATGCGGTCTTTGCATTTTGCGTCACCAGCAGGTCGAATTGCCCCAGGATGTAGCGCGCCGTTTCCGGGCGTTTCTTCCAGCCTTCCACAGACCGGTCCGACAGCCGCGCATTCAGCAGCACCAACGGGCAGCCGCCCTTGCGCGCCCGCACCAGCATTTGCGGCCACAGTTCGCTTTCGACAAACACCCCCAGATCGGGGCGCCAGTGCGCCAGAAACCGGTCCACCGCCGAGGCTGTGTCCAGCGGCGGGAACTGATGGCGGCAGCGCGGCGGCATCCGTTTGGCAATCAGCTCGGCAGACGTTGGCGTGCCGGAAGTGATCAGAAATTCCGCGTCCGGCGCCTGTTCTCCCATCCGCTTGATGAGCGTGAGCACCGACAGGCTCTCGCCGACCGAGGCGGCGTGGAACCAGATCAGCCGCCCGGCGGGACGGGGCAGGGAGGCGTGGCCAAGGCGTTCGCGCACGCGCGCCTCCGGCAGGCCGTAATCACGCAGCTTGCCTGCCACCTTGCGCCAGGCAAAGGGTGCTATCAGCGCGCTGGCACCGCAATAAAGGGAGTAAAGCAGCGTTGGCCGCGCGGGCGAGTCACTGGACATGATCAGCCGCCGGTGTGGCTCATGTGG
>NZ_LUKH01000243.1:0-3407 GCF_001593695.1 Leisingera sp. F5
GGCCCGGATTCTTCAGCTCCTGGCGGCTGACCCGCGCGGTGCTGGCGCATCTGGCCGCCACCGGCGCGGTGGCTGCGGGTGATGACCTCTTGGAGCCGGTGCTGGGCGGATCGGTGCTGTCCAAACTCTCCCGCCGCTTCGGCGAGGGGCTGGTCAATGGGGCGCTGTCCGCGCGCGTCGGCATAGCGGCCATGGAGGTCTGCCGACCGATGCCGTTTTCACCGCGCCACAGACCCGGGACGCGCAAAGTGATTCAGCGGGCGCTGACGGGGCTGTTTTTCAAGGAGAAGTAGCGCGCTTCCAGGCTCATGCGCAGCATGAGCTATGCCCAAGGCTGCTGAGGTGTTCTGGCATGGCCAGGACACCAGCAGGCACGGGAGCGCCCCGCTGGCGGTGCTCAGAACAGTTTCGGCGGCTGGTCTGCTGGCTGGCGCATCGCCACGATGCCGGTGCGGAAACCCTCGCCGATCCGGTCCGCCAAAGCGCCCCACTGCAGCGCGGTGCGCTCCGGCAGTTCGCCGCGCAGCACCTCGTGGAACAGGCTCAGCCACAGCGGAAAATGCACTGCCTTCACATCCGGGCGGGAGACATGCACCCGCATCGGATTGCCGCTGTAGCTCCGCTCCCGCAGGATCGCATTGCGCCAGAAGCCCGCAATCTTTTCCTCATGCTCCACCCAGTCGGTGACATGGGCGGCAAAGACCGGCCCCAGCACCTCATGGGTTCGCACTTGGGCATAGAAGACGGCCACCACGCGCGAGATTTCCTTTGCGGTGATGTCAAACCGCGCCAGCGGATCTGCGGTATTTGCGTCGGTCATCGGATGCTCCGGTCTGAGTGGCCAGAGGCAAAAATAGGCGCAAGCCGGGGAAAGAGGAAGAGGCCGGGCGCATCTGCCGCAGAATCGGGAGACGGCCTCACTGGCGCTGGGCGGCATTGGCGCTATGGTGGGCGGGAGATTTGCCAAAAGGTATTGAATTATGGCGGAGAAAATCGGGCGGGTTCTGGTTCTCGGTGCCTATGGCTTTATCGGCGCTGAAGTGGTCCGGGCCTTGCAAGCCTCCGGGTTTGCTGTGACGGGCCTTGGCCGCAGTGTTGAACAGGCGGCGCGGGTGTTGCCGGGCGTGCCGTTCGTGGAGGGCAATTTGCTGCAACTGCTGCAGCCCGAAGACTGGACGCCGCTGTTGCAGGGCGTGGACGCGGCAGTGAATTGCGCCGGCGTCTTGCAGGACATGGCACCAGGAGAGCTGGAGGCTGTGCATCACTTGGCTATTGCCGCCCTTGCTGCGGCTTGCGCTGACTGCGGGCCAAAGGTGGTGCAGGTCTCCGCTGCCGGGGCAGGGCCGGGGGCTGCAACGGAGTTCATGCGCAGCAAGGGCCGGGGCGATGCGGCCTTGCGGACCTCCGGTGCGGCGGCCTGGATCCTGCGCCCCGGGCTGGTGATCGGACAGGGCGCCTTTGGCGGCACCCGGCTGTTGCGGATGCTGGCAGCGGTGCCGCTGGTGCAGCCGGTTGCGCTGGGCCAGGCACCGGTTCAATGCACCGGGATGGCGGATTTGCCGGCCGCGGTGGTTGCGGCACTCGGCGGCAAGCTGCCTCAAGGCACCTATGATTTGGTGGAGGATCAGGTGAATACGCTGGAAGAGGTGCTGACAGAGACCCGCAAGTGGCTGGGGTTTGCACCTGCCCGGATGGCGCTGCGGGTGCCGGATTGGCTGCTGCCGCCGATTGCAGCCTGCGCCGATGCTCTGGGCCGCCTCGGCTGGCGCTCGCCAATGCGCAGTACAGCGATTGCTGAAATCCGGAGTGGCGTGTGCGGTGACCCGCAACCCTATCGCGCGGCGATGGGGGTGGGGTTGGCCCCTTTGCAGGCTATTTATCACTCGCTGCCTGCGGGCCGGGAACAGCGGTTGGATGCGCGGATGGCACTGATGATGCCAATTGCCGTGGCAGTGCTGTGCCTGTTTTGGCTGGCGTCGGGCCTGATTGGCCTTTGGCAGCTGGAGGCGGCGGCGAATGTGCTGATGGCCAAGGGCTGGGGAAGTTTCCCGGCCAAGACAAGTGTTGTATTCTGGTCGCTCGCAGATATTGCCTTGGGGCTGGCGATTCTCTGGCGGCCCTGGGCGGCGCGGGCCTGCCTGGGGATGGCAGGGGTCTCGCTTTTCTACATGCTGGCAGCAAGCGTCTTTACACCGCAGATGTGGGCGGATCCGCTGGGACCTCTGGTCAAGGTGCTGCCAGGCATCGTTCTGGCGCTGATCACCCATCAATTGCTGCAGGAGCGCTGAGATGGATGCGGATCTGATCCTGCGCTGGCTGCATGTGACCGGTGCCTGTGTGCTGCTGGGCACCGGGGCAGGGATCGCCTTTTTCATGCTGATGGCGCACCGCACCTGTGATACGCGACTGATTGCCCATACCGCAGGCGTGGTGGTTCTGGCGGACCTGCTGTTCACCGCTACGGCGGTGATTGCGCAGCCCATCACCGGCGGTTTTCTGGCCTGGCGGTTGGGTTGGCCGTTCAGCGAAGGCTGGCTGGCGTTGTCGCTGGGGCTATACGTGCTGACAGGAGCGTTCTGGCTGCCCGTGGTCTGGATCCAGCTGAAGCTGCGCGACCTGGCCCGGGCAGCCGCAGCGGCAGGCGAGGAACTGCCTGCGCGCTATCACCGCTTGTTTGCGATCTGGTTTGCTTGCGGCATTCCTGCCTTTGCGGCAGTGCTGGCAATTCTGTGGCTGATGCTGGCGCGGCCGGATCTGGGCGTCTGGCTTGTGCGCTGACGGTGCCGCGGCCGGCAGAATGGGCGTTTCCGCCCGCTGCCGCCCTCGCCAAAATGCGGCACATCTGCCGCTTTACCCTCCGGCGGGACCACCCTATAAGGCCTTACATGTCCCTATTCGCGGCCATCATTATTCGAATTATATCCCCGGCGCTCTGAACACGTGAGCCGCCGGGCAAAGGCGCTTGAGCCATCGCGCCGAACCGAATATCCCCATTTCCGACCTTGATCATCCAAAGGACGCCCCCGATGTGCGCCGACACGCCTCAGACGCCTGACTACAAAGACACCCTGAACCTGCCCAAAACCAACTTCCCAATGCGCGCGGGCCTGCCCAAGCGCGAGCCTGCCTGGCTGCAGCGCTGGGCGGAGATCGGGGTCTATGACCGCCTGCGCGACAAGGCCGCCGCAGCCAAGGGCTCTGATGAAGCGCGCCAGCCCTTCACCCTGCATGACGGCCCGCCCTATGCCAACGGCCACCTGCACATCGGCCACGCGCTGAACAAGACCATCAAGGACATGATCGTGCGCTCGCATCAGATGATGGGTTTTGACGCGCGCTATGTGCCGGGCTGGGACTGCCACGGCCTGCCGATCGAATGGAAGATCGAGGAGCAGTACCGCAAGAAG
>NZ_LUKH01000244.1:0-3405 GCF_001593695.1 Leisingera sp. F5
CCCGAAGGGAGGGCAAAGGTGACAAAATCCGTGCTGATCATTGGTGGCGGGGCCATCGGACTAGGGCTGGCCTATCATCTGGCAGACCGCGCCCAGGTCACCGTGCTGGAGCGCAATCAGCTGACCAGCGGCACCAGCTGGCATGCCGCCGGTATTGTCGGGCCGCTGCGCGCGACGCCGAACATGACGAAGCTGGCAATGTATGCGGGGGAGCTGTTTCCCAAGCTGGAGGAAGAGGCGGGCCTGTCCACCGGCTACCGCCAGACCGGCGGTTATTGGATCGCGCGGAAAGAGGCGCGGATGGATGAGCTGCACCGGATTGCGGCGCTGGGGCGGCATTTCGGGCTGACGCCCTCCATCCTGGCGCCGGACGGGATTGATGTGCCGGGGCTGGACCTGCAGGGGGTCGTTGGCGCCCTGCGGGTCGAGGAAGACGCCAATGTGAACCCGGTGGATCTGTGCATGGCTTATGCCAAGGCGGCCCGCGCCAAGGGGGCGGTGATCCGCGAGGGCGTGCAGGTTGAGGCGCTGCTGGTGGAGAACGGCACGTGCAAGGGTATGCGTTTGGCGGATGGGTCTGAGCTGTTGGCGGATCAGGTGGCGCTGTGCGCCGGGGCCTGGTCGAAACCCCTGGCTGATGCCGCCGGGGTGGCGCTGCCGCTGCAGGCGGTCGAGCATATGTATGTGGTGACCGAACCCATGCAGGGCCTGCCCCATCCCTATCCGGTGCTGCGCGACCTGGACCGCGGCATCTATGTGAAGGGCGACACGGGCAAGCTGGTCTTTGGTGGGTTTGAGCCGCAGGCCAAGGTCTGGGATGCCTTTGGCCCCGAGGGCGACCGGCCGTTTCTGGAGCTGCCTGAGGATTGGGACCAGTTCATGCCCTTTATGGAGGCGGCACTGGCGCTGGTTCCCGGACTGCAGGATGCGGGCATTCAGCATTTCATGAACGGCCCCGAAAGCTTCACCCATGACACCCGCCCGCTGATCGGCCAGACGCCGGAGGCGGAGAGGCTTTATGTGGCGGCGGGGATGAACTCGGTCGGCGTCATGTCCTCGGCCGGGGTGGGGCGGGTGCTGGCGGATTGGATGCTCGCAGGCGAACTGCCGATGGACCTGTGGGAGGTGGATATTGCCCGGGTTGATCCTTTGGCCGCCGGGCAGGCGCATATCGAAACCCGGATGGAGGAGGCCGTCAGCGATGCCTTTGCCCTGCACTGGCCGTTCAAGCAGCCGAAAGCGGGCCGGGGGCTGCGCAAATCTGCGCTGCATGATCGCTGGGAGGCCGCGGGTGCACACTTCGGCCTGACCGCTGGCTGGGAACGGGGCTTGTGGTATGCGCAGAACGAGGCTGAGAGGAACCTGCCCTATTCGGTTGGTGATCAGCCCTGGTATCCGATTGCAGCCCGCGAAGCGGCGGTGATGGCGCAGGGCGCGGTGATGCTGGACCTCTCCCCATTCGGCAAGTTCGATGTGCAGGGGCCGGAGGCGCTGGCGCTGCTGCAGCATCTGGCAGCGGGCAACGTGGATGTCGACGCGGGCCGCGCGGTCTATACGCCAATGCTCAACGCCAAAGGCGGGATTGAGGCGGATGTGACCATCACCCGGCTTGCGGCGGATCACTTCCGGGTAACCTCCGGCGCGGCGACACGGCGCAAGGATCTGGCCTGGCTGCGCCGCCATGCAGCGGGCCGGGATGTGCAGGTCCGGGATGTGACAGAACTGGAATCTGTGATCGGCGTCATGGGCGCCGGCGCGCGGGCGGTGCTGGAGGGTTTGGGCCGTGATGATTGGTGGGCCTTTCCCTTCTCCACCGCCCGCGATGTAACGCTGGCCGGGCAGGCGGTGCGCGCCACCCGCGTGAGCTTTGTTGGCGAGCTGGGCTGGGAGCTGTCGGTCCCGGCTGCGGCAGCGGGCCAGGTGTTTGACGCGCTCAAGGCGGCCGGGGTGCAGCCCATGGGCCATTTCGCGCTGGAGGCCTGCCGGATCGAAAAGGGTTTTCGCGCTTGGGGCCACGACCTGGGGCCGGAGATCACACCGCTGGAGGCCGGGCTGGGCTTTACCGTCGACTGGTCCAAGGAATTTCTGGGCAAGGCGGCCCTCGCGGCGCAGAAAGCCCAGGGTCTCAGCCGCCGGATGGTTCTGTTCAACCTGCCCGGCCAGCCGCTGGTGCTGCATGACGAGCCGGTGCTGGAACATGGCCGCACCGTAGGCTTCACCACCTCCGGCGGGTGCGGTGCGCGCACCGGGTTGACACTGGCGCTGGCATTGGTGGAGCTGCCGCCGGGCGAGACCCTGGCCCAGACCTGTGCGCGGCAGTTTGAAATCGACATCGCAGGGCAGCGCTACACCGCAGAGGCGCTGCGGCGCCCGCCCTTTGACCCCTCAGGCGAGCGGATGAAAGCATGACCACCACAAACGCAAATGTCCTGATCATCGGCGGCGGCGCCATGGGGGTATCGCTGATGTACCATCTGGCCAAAGCGGGCTGGACCGACGTGGTGCTGACCGAGAAGAACGACCTCACCCATGGCTCCACCTGGCACGCGGCGGGCTTGTGCACCCATTTCGCCCATAACCCCACCATTCAGGAGCTGCGCGCAACCTCCGTGCGGCTCTACCGGGATATCCTGCCGGAGGAGACCGGCGACACCTGCGGCTTCCACCGCTCGGGCGCGATGCGGATCACCTCGAACCCGGACCGGATGGATGAGTTTGCTCATGTGGCAGGCCTCAGCCGCTTTACCGGTTATGAGCTTCAGATGCTGACGTCGGACGACGTTGAATGCCTGCACCCGCTGGCCCGCACGGACGGTATTCTCGGCGGCATTTATGAGCCGGACGACGGCCATGTTGACCCTTCGCTGGCCACCAATGCGATGGCCAAGGCGGCAAGGGCCAACGGCTCGACGATCCTGCGCTATAACCCGGTGTCCTCGATCCGGTGTGAAGAGGGCGTCTGGGTGGTCGAGACGCAGAAAACCACCATCCGGGCCAAGCACCTTGTTAATGCAGCAGGCACCTGGAGCTGGGAAGTCGGGCATATGATGGGGCTCAACATCCCCTCGGTGCCGGTGCTGCACCAGTATCTGGTGACCGATACGGTGCCCGCGGTGGCCGAGCGCATCGCCAGGGGGTTGCCCGAGCTGCCGATGATCCGCGACCCGGAAGAAAGCTGGTACGTGCGCCAGGAGCGCGACGGGCTGATCCTTGGGCCGTATGAGAAAGACGCGCAGCCCTGGTCCATCGACGGCTGTCCGCCGGACTTTGGCGCCGACCTGATGCCGCCCGATCTCGACCGGGTTGAGCACATCATCATGGCCGCAATGGAGCGCATCCCGGCGCTGGAGACCGGCGGGGTGAAATCGGTGGTGAACGGTCCGATCACCTTTACCCCCGATGCCA
>NZ_LUKH01000245.1:0-3405 GCF_001593695.1 Leisingera sp. F5
CAATGCTTCGGCCCGCAACACCGCCAACCAGAAGAGCGTCGAGATCCGGTACTATTCGGTGATCTACGACCTAGTGGATGATGTGAAAGCGGCGGCCTCCGGCCTGCTGTCTGCCGAGATCCGCGAGAACTTCATCGGTTATGCGCAGATCAAGGAAGTCTTCAAGGTTACCGGTGTTGGCAAGGTTGCCGGCTGTCTGGTTACCGAAGGCATTGCCCGCCGTTCGGCAGGTGTCCGCCTGCTGCGCGACAACGTGGTGATCCACGAAGGCACACTGAAGACGCTGAAGCGTTTCAAAGACGAAGTGTCCGAGGTTCAGTCCGGCCAGGAATGCGGTATGGCGTTTGAAAACTACGATGATGTCCGCCCGAACGACGTGATTGAGATCTTCGAACGCGAAGAAGTCACCCGTACCCTCGATTGATCGCTACGATAGCTGAAATAGAAAACAAGCCCCGGCACAATTACCGGGGCTTGTTTTTTTCCGCTGGGGTTTGCCTGGCCGTTCTCAAAGGCGCGCTGCAGCTGTCGGAACGTTTGCAAAGAACAGGGCGTCGCTATTGACCTTTATCTGTAAAACTTCAGACTTGATCTGACGGACACCTCAGCATTCTGTGCTGAGAATGGGTTGCCGACTGTCCGATGGATCGGAAGCCGTGATCGTCTTGTCCCTGGCAATATGCAGCGTTTCGCGGAAGGACTGCATAGGCGTCTTGCCATAGCAGTATCTTCCCGAATGCGGCCGCTGCTCGTTGTATCTGGCCGGCCAGGCGTCCATGTCCACTTGCAATTCCTCCACCGGCCGGTAGATCTTCTTGCGGAAGGCGATGTTCGCAGAACTCATCCTTGATGGTCCGGTGGAAGCGCTCGCAGATCCCGTTCGCCCTGCAATCGATTTACTGGATCGATTGCCTTACGGTCTCACTCTGGGGGCTGTTCGCCTTGGTTCTCGTGTGGTCCACGTCCTCGACCGCCAGGTAGAGCTGATAGGCATGGCTTCCGGCTTTGCCGCAATGTTCGGTGCCGCGGTCCGTCAGGATGCGCAACAGGCTGATGCCGTGTCCGGCAAAGAAGGGGTAACCCTGTCATTCAGCAGACCGGCGGCGGTGATCGCCGTTTTCCCGGTGCAGAGCTTACAGGCCGCCACCCGCGCATAGGTACCCCATCACCTTGCAGGCCTGCGAAACGCTGCCGAGCTGCTTCCCAAGCTCCAGCAGCCCCAGCTTCGGCTTGATGATCTTGCTCTGAATACTCGTCATTGATCGGCACTCCTTGCTTGCGCTCCTGAAGAGCAGAAATGTCGGATCAAGTCGCGTGTTCTACACTTTTATCAGCTGGAAAGTTTGCGGAGATTTTTCGCCGTTTTAAAAGGGCATGCCAGCGCTACGGGTGAAATGCCGAGTCGTGTTCAAGCGGTGCCCGTGAACGCAGTAGCAGACTGAAAATCCGAAAGGTTGCGTAAACTGGAAACCGAATCGGGAAGGTGGTACCTAAGAAGGGTAGCATCGCCTGCGGCCCTCTTTTGCCCGGCCTGCGTCTTAGCCGGCCGGTGATACCGGGCGGCCTTCATATGTTCTTTTGCCAACCCGCACCGCGATTTTCCCGTCAGGGAGCGCCCGTATGAAAATGCCCTGAACCAGCGAAAAGCTGCCAACTGCGATTGTCCGTAGCATGGTCTTCTCCTGCCCAATTGCAACTTCGGGTAGTCAACATGACCCGTACCCTGATGCTTGGACAAAATGATTAATAAAGTGTTCACACGCTCCGGTTGGGAAATTAAAGCCTTGGAAAAGCGGCAAAATCCATCATGTAAGATACTCGGCGCCGCAGCCTTTTGCCCCTACAGCCAGTCGCGCAGGATTGGGATCAGCGGGATATCGGCCGTGGAAATCTTCGTAGGAGTGGCTGGCGAAGGTCAGCGGCGCCAAGCAAGACGCCCAGGTGTCAATGCCCAGTTCCTCCTGCAACTCACGGACCAGCGCAACCTCCGGTGTCTCACCAGCTTCGATCTTGCCGCCCGGGAACTCCCACAGGCCGGCCATGGACTTGCCTTCAGGGCGCTGCGCCAGCAGCACGCGCCCATCCATGTCGATGAGAGCAACCGCTGAGACCAGAACAACCTTCATGACCGGTAGTCCGCGTTGATGGAGATATACTGGTGCGTCAGATCGCAAGTCCAGACGGTCGACTTGCCATCACCCAGACACAGGTCCACCTTTAGAGTGATCTCCTGCTTCTTCATCTCGGCGGCACCCAGCTCTTCCTTGTAGTCCGGCGATACCCAGCCGTTTTCGGCCACCAGCACATCGCCAAAGGAAATCGACAGCAGATCCCGGTCCGCCTCGGCGCCGGATTTGCCGATCGCCATCACCACGCGGCCCCAGTTCGGGTCCTCGCCTGCAATCGCTGTCTTTACCAGCGGTGAATTGGCGATTGCCAGACCATGGATCTTGGCATCCGCGTGCGAAGCGGCACCGGTGATCTGGATTTCCACGAATTTGGTCGCGCCCTCGCCATCGCGAACCACTTGGTGCGACAGGTCAAGCATCACCCGTTCCAGCCCGGCCGCAAATTCTGCATTGCCGGTGGCATCCACGCCGGAGGCGCCGGTGGCGCACAGCATCAGGCTGTCGGACGTCGAGGTGTCGCTGTCCACGGTGATGCAGTTGAAAGTCCGGTCGCAGATCTCAGCGAGCTGTTCCTGCAGGTCAGCTTGCCCGACCTTCGCATCGGTGAAGATGTAGACCAGCATCGTTGCCATATCCGGCGCAATCATGCCTGAACCCTTGGCGATGCCGGCGATCTTGATTGTCTGGCCGCCGATCCCAACCGTGGCGCTGGCACCTTTGGCAAAGGTGTCGGTTGTCATAATCGCCTTGGCGGCACCTTCCAGCGCGCCTTCGTTCAAATTGCTGTGCAGCTCGCCAATCTTTGCCACAATGCGGTCGTGCGGCAGAGGTTCGCCTATGACACCGGTGGAGGCAGTAAAAACACGCTCGGCAGGCAGGCCGGTTGCATCCGCAACTGCAGTCGTGATCTGAGCCACCGAGCTTTGCCCGAAATGACCTGTGAAGGCGTTGGAGTTGCCAGAGTTCACCAGGATTGCCGCACCGGCGTCAGCACTGCTGCCCAGTTTGGCTTGGCAGTCCAGAACCGGAGCAGAACGGGTCTTGGAGCGGGTGAATACCCCGGCAACCGAAGTGCCCGGGTCCATGACCGCCAGCATTACGTCGGTCCGGTCTTGATATTTGACCCCGGCCGCGGCTGATGCAAAACGCACGCCCTTGATCACCGGAAGATCGGGGAAGCTGGCAGGCGCCAGCGGCGAGACGGGCATGGGTGCGGCCATGATCAGTTCCCTACCAGGCTAAGGTCTTTGAGAATTGCTGGATCCAGGTCCTCGAT
>NZ_LUKH01000246.1:0-3391 GCF_001593695.1 Leisingera sp. F5
GGTTTCGGCACTGGTGACCGGCCCCAGCCTGCCCCGCAGCAATGCCAGCGCGTCATCGACCGGGGTCCAGTCCACGCCCGCAGGCAAGGCAAAGCAATCGTTGCTGAGCGGCGGCGGTGTCAGCCCATCCAGCTCATTGGCCGCCAGCGCGTTCAAGCGGTCTTCGTATCCGGTGCCCAATATCCAAGCTTCCTCTTGTGCGTCTTCAGGTACAGCAGCCAGCATTCCGGCGAGTTCCTCTGCCTGCAGTCGGCTGAGCGCTTGCGACAACAGCCGCATCTGCACCCGGTCGCGGATTTCTTCCCGGCCGGCAACAGCCATCGCAGCCTTTACGGCGGGTTCGATCAACCCTGGCCAAATTTCCGCGAACACAATTTGCGCGTTCGCAATGTTCTCGAAGGGCCAGACAGCGGCCCCGTGCCGGAGCCGGAGCCGCTGCAGAACCGGCAGCCCCATGAGGGTCTGGCTGCCAACTGTCGGGTTGAAAAACAGCTGGAAACAGGACGAGGCCGCCTTGGCCGCCAAATCCGCGCTGCGCCGTTCCGCCACTTCCTTATAGACTATGCCAACTTTGCGGTAGGGAATTTCTGGCCAGCGCGCCTCATCCGGCTTACCCCAGAACGGACCAGAGCCGGCAAACAGCCGGTTCATTTCGGAGGCGACTTCAAACCGGTTGTTCGTTCCGTCCTCAGAGTCTGAGATCCGCTCATCCAGCCACTGCCAAAGGGCAAAGGGGTCATCCGATCCGGTAATCCGGCGCGCAAATCCGCGCGGATAGCCGAAAGGAAAGTCAAACGCTGCCAGAATCCGCCGCCCCGCGGCCTGCTCCTCATTGAGGAAGCTGCTGATCCAAGCCTCTGCCTCCTGCCGGCTGCGGCAATAAATTTGCCTTTCCGCAGTTCCGCCGCGTGCCACCCCCAGCCAAATCGCGTCTTTGCTGGGGCGCCGGGGCTTGCGCTTGGCGGCGGACCAGTCGATGGCGAGAAAGGTATCAAAGCCGGTCAAAGCCCCAATTCCGACTGGATGAAATCCGCGATCTTTGCTGTACCGTTCAGATCGAACACTGGACGGTCCAGGTGCAGCGGCACGTCGCTGGCTACGGCCCGGATGGTCTGGTCATCCGGAGCAATCAGCGGCTGGCCTGCGGCGGTTCTGTAAGCCTCGATCTTGGGGTGGGTTTCGCGCTTGAACCCCTCGACCAGGATTAAATCCACAGGACGCAAGCGCGACAGCAGTTCCGTGAACGAAGGCTCCCCTGCCCCGCGCAGTTCCTGCATAATCGCAACGCGATTGGGTGAGGCCAGCACGACTTCGGAGGCACCCGCTTGCCGGTGGCGGAAGCTGTCGGTGCCGGGCTGGTCGACGTCCGTTGCGTGGTGTGCGTGTTTCAAGGTCGAGACGGTCAGCCCGCGGGCGCAGAATTCAGCCACCAGCCGTTCCATCAGCCCGGTCTTGCCGTTGTTCTTCCAGCCGGTGACGCCGTAGATCTTCATTTGAGCAGCACCTCGGCCCGGGCCAGATCATCCGGCGTGTTGATGTTGAAGAAGGGGTCAAAGGGCTCGGCCTCGAACAGCGCCTCGCGGCCGCCATGCTGGTCGGTCCACATGACCACCTTGCGCAAGCCCCCCTGTAGTGCCGCGCGCAGGTCGCCGCGCAGGGCGACGGGCCAGAGGCCGAAGGCCGGATGCCGGTTGATGCGCTTGCCGCCGCCGGACTTCAGCGCTTCCTCGCCGGTGCGCGGCGTAGTGGCGAGGACCAGCGGCTGCGCCATGCCCACGGATGCGGCAGTCAGGCGGGCGACCAGATCCTGCGGGAAGAAGGGCGTGTCGGCGGCGGCGGTTACGATGCTGTCCGCGCCCTGCTCTGCCGCCCAGTCGAGACCGGCCAGAACGCCCGCCAGCGGGCCGGCGAAGCCCTCGATTGAGTCGGCAATGACCGGCAGGCCCAGGTCTGCGAACCGCTCCGGGTCCCCATTGGCGTTTAGCGCCAGGTCCGCAACCTGCGGCGCCAGCCTGTCCACCACACGGGACAGGAGGCTTTGCCCACCGACCTGCAGCCGCCCCTTGTCACCACCGCCCATCCGGGTGGCAAGACCGCCTGCGAGGATTACGCCGAGGGGCTGGGTCATCGGGTTCCCTCCGTCAGCCTAAAAGGTCTGGAAACAAAAAACGTCACGAGAAAACACGCGGACAAGAAAAGGATCCCCTCCAGCCCCAACAAAGGGAAAAGACAGATCAGCATGCCAAGATAAGCAGCCCCGAAGGCAAGTCGGCATTTTTTTACCTGAGCCTGTACTTCTGCTGTCCCACCCTCGACCCCTGCGAAAATCACTTGTCGTGAAGCAGTGCGGTTTAACGGCACAACACCAAGCCGCTTCGCAAGGGGCCACCAGAACCGGTAGGCGACCCAGAAACCGAGAGCACCGAAAACCACCAGAGGTGAAAAAATCACGATAAGCGCATACAGGACTTCAACATTCATTCCGCGCCCTTCCGCCTGTGTTTCTTCTCTTCCACCGGCGCGTCACTGGGGTCCATGTCGCGCATCAGCCGCTCCTCACCCGACAGACAGATGAACCGCTGGCCGCGCATCCGGCCGATCAAGGTGAGGCCAACTTCGCGGGCGATCTCGACGCCCCAGGCGGTGAAGCCAGAGCGGGACGCCAGCACCGGGATACCCATCATCGCGGTCTTGATCACCATCTCCGAGGTCAGCCGACCGGTGGTGTAAAGGATCTTGTCCGCCGCCTCTGCCTGTTCGGACAGCATCCAGCCTGCAATCTTGTCCACCGCGTTGTGGCGGCCGACGTCCTCCATATAGACCAGCGGACGGTCTTGCTGGCACAGTACGGTGCCGTGGATGGCGCCGGCCTCCAGATACAGCGAGGGCGTGCGGTTGATTTTATGCGCCAGCGTGTAGAGCCATGATGTCTTCACCTCCAACTCGGGCAGGTGCACGTCCTCTAGCCCCTCCATCATGTCGCCAAAAACTGTGCCGACCGCGCAGCCGGAGGTGCGGGTTTTCTTTTTCAGCTTTTCCTCGTGGCTGGTTTCCACCGCGGTACGCACCACCACGGTTTCAAGGTCATCGTCATAATCGACGCCGATGACCTCATCCCCATCCAGCAGCATGCCCTGATTGCGCAGAAAGCCAAGCGCCAGATATTCCGGGTAATCGCCAATGGTCATCGCGGTGACAATTTCCTGGGAGTTCAGGAAGATGGTCAGCGGGCGTTCCTCGACCACTGAGATGTCGCTGGCTTCGCCGTTCTGATCAACACCGGTGACGGCGCGGGTCAGCCGCGGGTCGGCGACACCGGGCGCGATCAGATATTCTGACGTGATATCCATACTCACCAATTGCATTCCTTCTGCCACCGCCGTAGGCCGGT
>NZ_LUKH01000247.1:0-3380 GCF_001593695.1 Leisingera sp. F5
CTCGTAAAGATCGACCAGCCCGCGCAGCATCGGCGCAGTCTCTGCCTCAACCGAAAAACCCGTCTTCCACATCCGCAAAACCGGGACCAGCTCATTGTCCGCCATTACCCGCAAACGGCTTTTCTTGCGCATCCCCTGAAGCCGGGCGGTGTCCAGCGCTTCCTGCACGGCTTTGGGCACATAGGTATTCATCGTTCCGGCCTTCCAAATGCTTAGTGTCTCTCGGGTCCTTCTTTCAACGGTGCGTCACAAACATATAAAATCAAGTGAACATTTTCGGAAATTTGACGGTCGCGCAATTTTGTTGCTCTTGTGCAGTGACGCAGAGGCCTTGCGCGCTGCGCTGCATAGGCACCCGGCCTGAGCAGGTCTATGTTTCCTGCGCACAGCAGCAGGAGCAGACGTGATGGGCCTTTTGATCGACGGGAAATGGCACGACAAGTGGTATGATACCAAATCCACTGGCGGCGCGTTCAAACGCAGCGAATCGCAGTTCCGCAACTGGATCACAGCCGATGGCAGCGCTGGTCCTTCGGGCAAGGGCGGCTTCCCCGCAGCAAGCGGACGCTATCACCTTTTTGTCTCGCTCGCCTGCCCCTGGGCCCACCGCACGCTGATCTTCCGCAAGCTGAAGGGGCTCGAGGATCATATCTCTGTTTCCGTTGTGCATCCCGATATGCTGGGCGAAGGCTGGACCTTTGACAGGGACGACCATGGCGCCACCGGCGACACTCTGTTCGGCAGTTCCCATATGCACCAGATCTACACCCGCGCCGATGCAGGCTATACCGGCCGGGTGACGGTGCCGGTTCTGTGGGACAAGGAACAGGATACCATCGTTTCCAACGAAAGCGCCGAGATCATCCGAATGCTCAACTCAGCGTTCAACGGGATCACCGGCAACACCAGCGATTACTGGCCGGAAGAGCTGCGAGAGCCGATCGAGGCCGTGAACGCCCGCATCTACAGCACCATAAACAACGGCGTCTACAAATGCGGCTTTGCCACCACGCAACAGGCTTATGACACCGCGGTTGAGCCGCTGTTTGAAAGCCTGGACTGGCTGGAGGACCTGCTGTCGCAACACCGCTACCTGCTGGGGGACCGTGTGACCGAGGCCGACTGGCGGCTGTTCACCACCCTCCTGCGGTTTGATCCGGTCTATCACGTGCATTTCAAGTGCAACCGCAAGCGGCTGGCAGACTACCCGAACCTTTGGGCCTATACCCGCGAGCTGTACCAATGGCCGGGCGTGGCGGAAACCGTCGGTTTGCAGCATATCGTGCGCCACTATTACTACAGCCACGACACCATCAACCCGCACCGGATCATCCCGGTCAATCCGGATATCGACTGGCAAGAACCGCACCGGCGCGGCTGATCCGCCGCGGGCAGCCGCCAATCCGGCGTTTCCGGCCGATACCGCTAAAATTAGGGAGTTCACGCCCCGCCCCGGTTGCTTTATGAACCGCTGTGTCTGATTTGACGTCCGATCCGTTCGGAGCAACATTCAACCGGTGGCTACCGCGATGCTTGAACTCCCGCTCGAAAATTCGACCCCATCCAGGGACCACGGCGGCAACTTGGGCGTTGCCATGGCAGAATTCGGCGGTACCCGCAGCGATTGGATGGACCTGTCCACCGGTATCAACCCGCACCCCTATCCGCTGCCGGACTTTACCGCCGGAGACTGGGGCGCGCTGCCGGACGCCGATGCGCTGGCCGACCTCGAACGCGCCGCGCGGTCATTCTGGAACATCCCGGATGAGGCCGCCGTGCTGGCTGCCCCCGGTGCATCAGCCCTGATCGCAGCCCTGCCTGCGCTGGCCGCGCCGCGCTGGGTGCAGATCACCAAACCGACTTACAACGAACACGCCGCGGCTTTTGAAGCCCGCGGCTGGAAAATCCGCGTGGATGGCCCGGCTGAGGCCCGCGTCGCGGTGCATCCGAACAACCCCGACGGCCGGATGTGGAGCGAAGATCAGCTCACCGCACCGCTCACTATTATCGACGAAAGCTTTTGCGACGTCTGCCCAACGGAGAGCCTGATTCGCATGGCCGCCCGCCCCGGCGTGATTGTCCTGAAAAGCTTTGGCAAATTCTGGGGCCTCGCCGGCCTGCGGCTGGGCTTTGCGATCGGCGATCCCAAACTGATCGCCGCTCTGTCAACGTGGCAAGGCCCTTGGGCGGTCTCCGGCCCGGCCCTGCGAACTGGCGCGCTGGCCCTGAAGGACCACGGCTGGGCCGGAGACACCCGCACCCGGCTCCGGGCGGATGCGGCGCGGCTTGACGAGATGATGCTTGCCAAGGGCGCCAGCCTGGTGGGCGGCACCGATCTGTTCCGCCTCTACAATGTTGACGATGCCGCCGTCTGGCAGGACAAACTTGCCCGCGCCCGCATCTGGAGCCGCATATTCCCTTATTCCAAAACCTATCTGCGCCTCGGCCTGCCGCCCGCTGACGGCTGGGACCGGCTGGAGGCCGCGCTATGACCACCGCGGCCATGCTGGCGGTGGCCCTCGTGCTGGATGCCGTTTTCGGCGAGCCCAAATGGCTGTGGTCCCGTATCACCCACCCGGCGGTGCTGATGGGCAAGGCAGTCGGCTTCTTCGACCGCAAGCTTAATACCGGCCAAAACCGCCGCGGCAAAGGCGTTCTGGCCGCGTTGGCGCTGGTTCTTTGCGGCGTTATCGCTGGCAAGCTGCTGTCGCTGCCCGGCACGCTGGTGGAAATCCTGGTGGCAGCCATCCTGATTGCCCAGCGTTCGCTGACCGAACATGTTGCCGCCGTTGCCAAGGGCCTGCGCAGCAGCCTGGAGGATGGCCGCCAAGCGGTTGCAATGATCGTCAGCCGCGACACCGCGGCCATGACGGCGCCGCAAGCCGCCCGCTCTGCCATTGAAAGCGGCGCCGAGAACATGTCGGACGGAGTCATCGCCCCTGCATTCTGGTTTCTGATTGCCGGGTTGCCGGGCCTGATTGTTTACAAGATGGTCAACACCGCCGACAGCATGATCGGCTACCGCACCAGCCGGTACAAGGATTTCGGCTGGGCCGCCGCCCGTCTGGACGACCTGTTGAACCTGATCCCGGCCCGCCTTACTGGGTTGCTGATCGCCCTGTCCAGCGGCCAACTGCGCCACTGGGGTGCAATTTCTGCAGACGCCCGAAAGCACCGGTCGCCCAATGCCGGCTGGCCCGAAGCCGCCATGGCGCGGGCGCTGGACACCGCACTGGCCGGCCCGCGATCTTATGAGGGGCAGATGCTCGACTTTCCCTGGGTCCATGCATTTGGTACCAAAAGCGCCAATGCCGAAACCATCACCCGCTCCGTGACCCTGCTGTGGCAGACTTGGGCGCTTGGTCTTGTCCTGACGGTTG
>NZ_LUKH01000248.1:0-3372 GCF_001593695.1 Leisingera sp. F5
AAAATCGCCCTGGGTCTGGCGGGTGATGTATTCCATCGGCCCGTAGGGCAGGGTGCTTTCATCCAGAAACGTGAACGTGTCGTCGATGCCCAGCGGTTTGTTGACCCAGCGCCAGCGGTTGCCGTCCTTGTGCAGTTCGAACAGATCAGGGTATTCAGCCGCCTTGGCCTCCATGATCAGCTCAACCAGGTCCCAGCCGGCCAGGGTCATATGCGGCAGCGACTGGCAGCGCAGCGGGTCATTGGCCAGCACGCGTGCGCGATCCTTCATTTCCGAGACATAATGCTCGTCCACATCGAAGGTGCGTTCGAAAACCGAGCCGGGCCGGTAAGACTTATGCGGCTCCATGTTCACGGAATACATGTAGCTGTCTTCGTGGAACGGAAAGGGGAAGCGCTTTATCGCCCAGTCCGAGTTCTTGAAGGTGAAATCGCCGTAGAAGGTTTCGTCGTTGAATTGAATGGTCATCTTTTTCTCCCTCAGCGGTCCAGAACCAGTGTCTTGCCTTCAAAGCGCGACACGCAGGGCATGATGTGTTTGCCGCCCGCCTTTTGTTCGTCGTCGAGCCAGTGATCGTAGTGCAGGAACTTGCCGTCGTAGCCGACGACATTGGTTTCGCACTGCCCGCAGGCGCCGCCGCGGCAGAGATAGGGGGCGTCGACGCCCGCGGCCTCAATCGCTTCCAGCAGCGATTGGTGCTCGCCGACTTGGATCACCTTGCCAGAGACCGCCAGCTTGACCTCAAACGGTTTACCGGAGGCGGGGGCCAGGAATTCCTCGGAATGCACCGCCTCACGCGGCCAGCCCATTTCCGATGCGGTGCCGTGTACCCAGTTGATCATGCCCTTGGGGCCGCAGACATAGACATGGGTGCCCAGCGGCTGGGTGGCGAGCAGGGTCGTAAGGTTGATCGCCTCGCCCTGGTCGTCGTGATAGATGTGCACCTTGCCCGGATATTTTGCCGCCAAGTCCTCGGCGTAGGTGCCAAGCGAGGCATTGCGCACGGAATAGTGCAGCTCAAACTGGCCGCCCATCATTGCCAGCTGATGCATCTGGGCCATGAAGGGTGTGATGCCGATGCCGCCGGCCAGCATCAGATGCTTCTTGGCGCGCAGATCCAGCGAGAACAGGTTCACCGGGTTGGAGATCACCATTTCCATGCCCTCTTTCACCTGAGAGTGCATGAATTTGGAGCCGCCCCGCCCTGCGTCATCGCGGCGGACCGAGATTGTGTAGGCGCCGCGGTCGGCGGGGTTGGACATCAGGGAATAGGCGTTGAGCCGGGTGATATCGCCGTCCTGCATTTCCACCACGGTATGCGCCCCGCCCGAGAAGGTGGGCAGGTCGCCGCCGCCGGTGCGGACAAATTTGAAACGGGTGACCAGATCATTGACCGGTTTGACCTCGGCCACGGTGACATTCAGTTTTGCGGTGCCAGCACTCATTTGAATAGCTCCACTTTTTCGGGGATGTTGCCCGGATCCTCGGCATCCACCCGCACCCCCTGAAAGGCCGCTAGGCGGCGCGAGTAGTGATCGCGCACGAACAGGCTGAGGCCGCAGTGACTGCATTCAAACGGGTCGGTGGTGACGTCCTCGGTGATGCCTTTGCAATGAACGCACTGCATTCGCCGTGCGGTGGAGCCGCGGTGTTCGGTCTGGATCGCGGTATGCGGGATGCCGGCTGCGGTGGCCTCGGCCATGGCCTGGCCCATCAGGCTTTCGGTGCCGGTCAGGTAAACTTGGGTGCCCATGTGGCAGTCCTGCAGCGCGCGGCGGATGCGGCTTTGCGCGGCCTCATAGGAGGGACCCGCATAATACTGGCCCGCACCAATCGCTTCCAGCTGGCTGGTGAATTTGGTGCCGGTTCCCTTGGGGATATAGATGATATGGGCTTTGGCCCAGAAACCCGGGTCGACGAATTTGGCCAATTCAAGGATTGCCTCGGCACCTGCCGCGTCGGCAATCATCAGGTGGCCGCTGCCCGGGCGGGCTTCAAGCTCGCCATAGACAGGGCGGCTGTTGATGGAGGGGGGGAATTCGGTTTTAGACATGTGGGTCGCTTTTCCTGCAGTCCGGGTGAACGAAAGCGGGCGCCCCCTGAGAAAGGGCGCCCCGGATCCGGCTCAGCCCTTTGCGGTGCGGATCGATTTGTCCTTGTCGTAGAAGGGCATTTCTTCGGCGGTGGCGGCAATCTCGGTGCCATCGCCATTGCGGACTGTCAGCTCGGTGCCCGGCTTGGCGCAGGCCACCGGCATCCGCGCGATGCCCACGTTGTGCTTGTTGACCTCGGAATACATGCCGTAGGTGACCACGCCGACCTTTTCGCCATTTTGCAGAAGGTCCGCGCCCTCATCCGCCGGGGTGGTGCCTGTCAGCACGACGCCGTAGATCTTGAACCGTTCCTTGCCTTCAGCGGCATAGTGGTTCTCGGCGCCGATGAAACCGGTCTTGCCGGGGGATACGGTGAATTCCAGACCCAGCTCCCACAGTGTGTCGCCGCAGGTTTCATCATCGAACGGATAGGTCTCGGAATTGTCGCCCGGGTAAAACAGCAGATAGCTTTCGGTGCGCAGCAGGTCGAGCGTCGAGAACTGGACCGGGACGATGCCCAGGCCTTTGCCCTCTTTCAGGATGCTGTCCCACAGGTGAACCGCGTCTTTGGACTGGCAGAAAATCTCGTAGCCGCGTTCGCCGGTATAGCCGGTGCGGGAGATCATCACCGGGCAGCCGAACAGCTTGGTCTGGATGATGCCGAAATAGGCCAGATCGCGGATGCCTGGGACATATTCGGCCAGGAAATCAACGGCGACAGGGCCCTGCAGCGACATGTCGTGCAGATTGTCGTCGAAGATCACCGAGCAATTCTTGCCTGCGGCAACCGCGTTCAGCTGCTCCATGCCGGTTCCGGTGCCATGCACAACCATCCAGCTGTTCACTGACAGGCGGTAGATGATGCAATCGTCGACAAACTTGCCCTGATCGTTCAAGATTGAGGCATAGGTCGAGCGGCCGGGCATGATCTTTTCGACGTTGCGGGTGGTGACCCGGTCGATGACCTGTGCTGCGTGCTCACCCACGACGTGGACTTTTTTCAAGCCTGATACGTCCATAAGGCCGGCCTTGGTGCGGACCGCTTCATAGTCGGCTTTAGCGCGTTCAGGGGTATGGTCATAGAACCAGGCGGTTCCCATGCCGTTCCAATCTTCCAGCTCGCCGCCGATTTCCTTGTGCCGCTGAGCCAGTGCTGAAGTCCGCCAGATAATGGCCATCGTCTATGTCTCCCTGATAGTGGTGGACCAAATTTCTCGATTTGGTTCCATTGGTCCGGTCCAGTTAGCCAAAAGAGGGGGCGCTGTGTCAACGATTATTC
>NZ_LUKH01000249.1:0-3348 GCF_001593695.1 Leisingera sp. F5
CGCCAGGATCGCAAGGCAAGGCGATGTCGGAAATCCTGGCGGCGATGATGGCGCAGCGCGGCCAATAAGGCCGCGCTTCTGGCTCAGTCGGTACTTTCACCGCCATCATTGTGGCTGCCGGAACCCGTGGCGCTGCCTTCGAAGACGACAAGCGGGGCAAAACGCGGGCGGGTGAAGATGAAATTGTCCAGGTTGAGCGTCGACAGGCCGACATTGAAGGCAGGCTCCATCTCGTTGAAGGTTTCCACCAGAATGACCCGTTCCTGATCCGGCATGTCCGGAAGTTTGCCGGAGACAGTGTTGATGGTGGTGTCAGTCCATGTGGTATCGGACGTGCCGCGAACTTCGGACCAATCTACATAGTATTTGGCGTCATCGTCGTCCCAGCGCACCACTGATACCCGAAGGCCAAGCTGCGAATCCTGACGGATCAGGAGTTGCGCCATTTCGTACATGCTGTCGATATAATCGTCGTTGATCGCCGTTGTTTCGCGCGAGATCAAGTCTGAGATGGTGTAAGCAGCTTTGAGATTGACGCTGTCGCGGCGGAAGGCGTCAAAGAACGTGTAGATGGAGGCAAACAGGGCCAGCAACAGGGGGGCATAGAGTGCGAATTCGACCGATACGTTACCTTCGGTTCTGCACCGGAAGATGTGCAGATAGCGGGGCAGGGCTTGGCCGGGAAGTTTCGGTATCAGAGCAGTCAGCATGGCTCACCTCGGTTCCTGAACAAATGCGGATGCGGCGATCAGGCTGATCCGGCCGTCATCATCCTTGGATAGGCTTTGTCCCAATCCCCAGGTTGGCAGGATGGGCTTAAACTTCATGCAGGCACGGATCAGCATCAACTCATTGGATTGCCCGTGTTCGAAGGTTACGTCTGGGTTCACTTCTTCGATCCGGTTGATGCAATCCGGATCTGGATCAATCCCTGCCCAATTGAACGGGTCGGCTCGCACCATTTCAAGCTTCAGAGATGACGCGCAGTCGTCTATGAACCCGGAAAGTTCGCAGATTTCGTCGCGGATTTGCGTGTGGTCTTTATTGGTGCCGGTGTTCAGGCGAATGTCGCGTACAGTTAGGTCCAGGGCGCGTTCCAGCTGCGAATGGCGCAGATTGATCAGCCCCAGCTCCACGGTCGACATCAGTGCCAGTAGGAAGGCGGGGATGACGATGGCGAACTCAACAGAAGCGTTGCCATTGTCATGTGCCCTGAAACGGCGCAGTTTTTGTGTGATGCAGCGGATCATTGGGTCAGCCTCAGTTGGCGGATTGAGGTTGCGATGGAGGAAAAGGCATCGGCGATCTCCAGACCTTGCACGTCGAAATAGTGGGAGTCGGAGCTGGCGCAGTCCTGCAGCACCGCCACCCCGTTGCTGGGCGCCTCGAAGCCGATGGTGTAGACGATGATGCCCTGATCCTTAGCCGCCTCGCAGATGCTGCGGGTGCGGGTGTTCTTGGTCGAGTTGCCGTAGGAGTCGTAAACGCCGTAATACCACTCGCTGCGGGCGGAAGATGTGCCCATCCAGTCGGCGTAGATGTACTTGTACAGATATTTGAGCGGCGTCTGCGCGAACAAATCGGTATAAGAGAGCCGGACCGGCGTGCCGCTTTCGGTTGTATAGCCATAACAGTAGCCATTATAAGAGTTGGTGCAGACTGTGTCGTTCCCGGCACCGAAAGGATGGTCCTGCCAGCCGCCGCCATTATGCCAGTAATAGCTGCCGGTCGATGGCCTGAGTGTTGAGTAAACACCACTGCCGGGACTCGTTTCCGTATACCAGACGTAGGAGTCGCCCTCGCGATGGTCGCTTTCGACATAGTACTGCGAGGTGTTCTGGCCGTCTGTCATCAGCACGATCACTTTGACGGTATCCGAGTCTGTGTATTCCGAGGGGCGGGTTGAAAAGTCACTTGGAACAGACGCATCCGGACCAGCGGTCAGGGCGTTTATCGCGGGCCGGGCTGAAGGGTCCAGCAGGGTCGTGCCCCATTTCATCCCAATGTCGATGGAGGTGTTGCCGCCACCCCAAAGACCATCGATGAAGGCTTTGAGAGCTGTGGCATCCTTCTGAAAGGGAAGGATCGCCCGGGAGCTATCCGAAGCGGCAACGCAGACGGGGGATTGAACCAAATCCCCGTTATCGCGCCGGTCATTGCTGGACCAGGGCGAGAAATGCATCGTTTGCTCCAGCGGTGCGGTGGTGGACAGGCTGGTTGTGTTGAAATCCGAGCCATCAAAGTTCACGCAATACGAATCGTCGTGCAACTCGTCCAAAGCGTATTTGCTGATCAGGTCTTCCGGGACTGACACTTGCGTGGCGTAGGGCACGATTGAGATCGACATTTTTCCATCGGTGGTGTTGGCCACCATGGTGTCGATAAAATCCTTTGCTGCCGCTTGCAGGTTGGTCAGACGGCTGTTGCGGGTCATCGACCCGGACACGTCCAGCACCAGCGAAATCTCCAGACCGTCGATGCTCTCTTCAGCTCGGGAGGTGGCATAGAGCGGCATTTCGTCGACACCGGCGAAACCCAGCATGTGGGTGGGAAAGGTTGTGTCGATCGTGGCCTGCACTTTCTTGAAACCCAAGCCGGCTTCCCACCAGGGCGCTTGATAGTACTCCTGAAGACCGGATTTCGACAGATAGTCCAGCACGACTGCATCAGGTAACTTCTCTTGATCCAGGTCCGCCGCTGCCAGTGCCGCCCGGTCAAGCGTGTACTGCAGCATGGTGCGGTCGCGTTCCATCCGCATCAGGTCCACGCCAATTCCACCCACCGCGACCATGGCCAGGAAAGTACCGATCATCGGTTTGGCCAGAACACCATCTTCTTCCCGCAGGTAGGCTTGTGCACCGGCCAGACAGCGCTGCATGAGCGGGCTGCTCAGTGCTGTGGAATCCTTGTGTCGTCTGCGCATTTAAACACCCCTCCGCCGGTTCTTGAACAGATCAGCCCGGCACTAGACGCGGAATTTACACATAATTAATGGTCGCTGAACGTGGCGGAATTGGGGCGGGCTCGGGTCGAAAAACATGTGATTGTAGTGAACTGTGTTTTCAATTGCCGCGTATTCTGATCGGTTGTCGCGGGTGTGGGGACAATGGTTCCGGATGCAGCGCCGAATCGAGCCGCCTTGGCTAAAATGCGAATCTTTTTGGCAGGGAATGGTCAAAAAGGTCGCACTCCTTAATCTTCTCTGCATAGAGTGAAGGCACCATCGGCATCGAGTCGATGTTTGAGCACGGAGAAGATTTTAGATGAGCAGCCGCACAGAGCCGAGCTTCCGCGAGAGCGTGGACCTGATGTTTAACCGGGCCGTGTCCCTGATGGATCTGCCGCCGG
>NZ_LUKH01000250.1:0-3343 GCF_001593695.1 Leisingera sp. F5
ACCCCTGTGACCCTGTCGCTGGAAGAGTCGATTGCCTACATCAACGACGACGAGCTGGTCGAGGTGACACCGAACTCTGTGCGCTTGCGCAAACGCTACCTGGATCCGCATGAACGTAAGCGGATGGCCAAGGCCAACGCCTGATAGATAAAACGGCGGCAGAAACTTCTGCCGCCGTTTTCTATTCCGCTGAAGTCAGAGCTGTAACGCTGTCATCCAAAGCCACCCTGCCCGGCTCCACCACTTCGGCATACCAGCCGCCATGTCCGCGCATCGCGTTGTAACCGCCATGGCCCAGTAGCTCCTCCATCCGCGAGCAGGGCGGACAGGGGCCGGTCACATGCAAAACAGCACTCCCGATTTGCAGTTTGGCTTTGCGCAAAGCTGCCAGATTGATCCGGGAAACGACAAAGTTCCGGCGCAGCAGTTCCGGATGCAAATTGTCCAGCCCTGCAAGGGCCGCAATCACCGGCAGATGCTCAGCCTGGATTAATGTAACGGCGCGCTTGCCTTCTTTGGCATGATCGCCGCAAAGGCCCGCTGCCGTTACATCCACAGTCTCCGCTGCCAGAATTTCTTCCCTCCGCGCAGGGCGCAGGCCGATCCACGCCACCCGGCCTTGGCCAGCGTGACGTTTCAGCATTTCCGCAAAAGCGGTGATCATTATTCGGAGGTTTCCACCACCATCAGCTCGCGCTCGGATGCGCCGCGCGCATGGCTCAGCGCCTCCTGGTATTCCGGGCTGTGATAGCAATCGACGGCAGCGTCAACACTTGGGAATTTGGCCACCACATTGCGCGGACGCTCTTTGCCCTCCAGCTGCACGAAACGCCCGCCACGGGCGACAAACGTGCCGCCGTGCTTGGCAATGGCAGGCCCCGCCAATTCGGCATACTTGCCATAGGCATCAGCGTCAGTGACAGTCACATGTGCAATCCAAAGTGCGGGCATCGGAGCCTCCCAAGTTATGTTCTTTCCGGCAGATTAGGCAATTTGCCGGAAAGACCAAGCATTTTTTGACCAAATGGTCAGCCAACCAGCACGGCCTCGGCTGCCTTGATCGCCTCGTCGGCGCCGGAGAAATCCTTGCCACCGCCCTGGGCCATATCCGGACGGCCGCCGCCGCCTTTGCCGCCCACGGCTGGAACAGCCGCCTTCAGCACGTCCACAGCTGAGATTTCGCCAGTCAGATCGTCGGTCACGCCCGCGGCCACAGCAACCTTGCCGTCCTCCTCGGCGATCAGCAGGATCACACCAGAGCCGATGTTCTGCTTGTGCGCATCAATGAGGCCGCGCAGATCCTTGCCGGACACGCCCTGCAGCGCCTGGGCCAGGAACTTCCTGCCGCCGATCTCTTTGGCCTCGGCCCCATTTCCAGAACCGCCGCCCATGGCGACCTGCTGCTTGAGGTTCGAAATCTCGTTCTGCAGCGCCTTGCGTTCGTCCATCATCGCCTTGAGGCGGTCCATGACGTCCGCGGGCTGTGCTTTCAGCGCAGTTGCAATCTCAGCCATCCGGCCTGCTTCACGCTCCAGATGCTCAAACGCCGCGGCACCCGTCAGCGCCTCGATCCGGCGCACGCCAGCCGAGGACGCGCTGTCGCCAAGGATCACAAACGTGCCAATGTCGCCGGTCTGTTTCACATGCGTGCCGCCGCACAATTCGATCGAATAAGTGTCGCCATCGTGGCCCTTGCCGGTTGCAGCCCGCCCCATGGAAACCACGCGTACCTCATCGCCGTATTTCTCGCCGAACAGCGCCTGCGCGCCCAGGTCCCGCGCATCATCCGGGGTCATGATCCGGGTTGATACAGGTGTGTTTTGCCGAATGAAATCATTCACTTCCGCGCCAACCTTAGTCAGCTCAGCAGCGCTCATCGCCTTGTTGTGGCTGAAATCAAACCGCAGACGATCCGCGGCGTTGAGCGAGCCTTTCTGGGCCACATGCTCTCCCAGTGCATTGCGCAGCGCCTCATGCAGAAGGTGAGTGGCCGAATGGTTGGCACGGATCTGGCTGCGGCGCCCGTGATCGACCTCCATAGCGGCACCAAGGCCGACGGCAATCTTGCCCTCGGTCACTTCGGCAATGTGCAGGAACAGGCCCTCCACCTTCTTGGTGTCAGTGATGCGTGCGGCACCGCCGTCGACGGTCAGCACGCCGCTGTCGCCAACCTGCCCGCCGCTTTCGCCGTAGAACGGCGTCTGGTTCAGGATGATCTGAACAGTGTCGCCCTTGGCCGCCGATTGGGCCTGGGTCCCGCCCTTGACGATGGCCGCGATCTGGCCTTCGGCCTTTTCGGTCTCGTAGCCAAGGAATTCGGTCGGGCCTGCCGCGTCGAGAATGTCAAAGTAGACCTTCACGTCTGCGGCTTCACCCAGGCCGATGCCGCCGGCGCGGGATTTCTCCTTTTGCGCCTTCATGGCCGCGTCGAAACCGTCAGTTTCGACATGAATCTCCTTGGCGCGCAGAGCGTCCTGCGTCAGGTCGAGCGGGAAACCGTAGGTGTCATAAAGTTTGAACGCGGTCTCGCCCGGCAGGACGTCGCCTTTGCCCAGGCCGGCAGAAGCGTCATCCAAAAGCTTCAAACCACGGTCCAAGGTCTTGAGGAAACGGGTTTCTTCCTGCTCAAAGGTCTCTTCGATCAGGGCCTGCCCCTGGCCGAGTTCCGGATAGGCGGCGCCCATCTTCTGAACCAGTGCCGGCACCAGTTTGTGCATGACCGGATCCGTTGCGCCCAGCAGCGACGCGTGACGCATCGCGCGGCGCATGATCCGGCGCAAAACGTAACCGCGGCCTTCGTTCGAGGGCAGCACGCCTTCGGCAATCAGGAAGGAACAGGAGCGCAGGTGATCGGCGATCACCCGGTGGTGCACGTTCTGATCGCCAAACGGCTCCGAGTTAGTCACATTTGCGGAAGCTTCAATCAGCGACTTGAACAGATCGGTTTCATAGTTGTCATGGGTGCCCTGCAGCAGCGCCGCAATCCGCTCCAGCCCCATGCCGGTATCAATCGACTGCATCTCCAGATCGACCATCGAGCCGTCGGCGAACTTCTCATTCTGCATGAATACGAGGTTCCAGATCTCGATGAACCGGTCGCCATCTTCCTCAGCTGAACCCGGAGGGCCGCCCCAGATGTGATCGCCGTGGTCATAGAAGATTTCGGTGCAGGGGCCGCAAGGACCGGTATCACCCATCTGCCAGAAGTTGTCAGAGGTTGCGATACGGATGATCCGGTCCTCGGGCACACCCATCTTCTTCCAGATTTCAAAGGCTTCGTCATCGGTGTGATAGACGGTGGTGTGGAGCCGGTTCTTGGGGACCTCGAGCTCCTTGGTGATCA
>NZ_LUKH01000251.1:0-3340 GCF_001593695.1 Leisingera sp. F5
GTGTGGAGGCCCGCCACGATGTTCAGAAGCGTGGACTTGCCGCAGCCCGAAGGCCCCAGCAGCACGCACAGCTCATTGCGGGCCACCGAGAAGGACACATCGCGCAAGGCCTCGACCCCGCCGCCGCGTGTGGGGAATGTCTTGCAGACATTCTGGACGGATAGAATGATGCTGGACTGCATGATGCGCCCCCTCTTTGCAGGTCAGGTGGATCAGCCGCGGTAGCCGCTGTCGTAAAGCTCCATGTGCAGGCTGCATTCGACACCGGTTTCGGGGGCTTTGACCTCCTGGATCAGGCCGAACTTGACCCACCATTCGCTGACCAGGTTCCAGTGGTCCGACATTTGACCGTTGGTCTGCTCAAAGGGCGGGTTGCCCGGGGCCGCGCCGCAGAATTGCGCCGCTTCGATGAAGTCGTAAACATAAAGCCCGCCATCCAGCGAGGTGCCGTCCTTGCCCAGAACCAGCTCAACGTCCGAAATGCTCATCCCCATGCCTTTGGCGATGATCTCGTTGCCCTCGGTCGGGTTTTCCTTCCACCAGGCGATGGCGTCATACATCGCCTGCATGGTCTTCAGGGCCACATCGCGGCGGTCGTTGATCAACGCGTTGCTCATGTAGTGGCCGTCGGCGACCACGGCATTTTTCAGCCAGAAAGGTTCATCCGATTGGGTCAGGATGCTGGCCCCTTCCAGCGCCTTCAGCGTGTTGGTGCCATAGGGTTCCCAGAATTCCGAAGCCGCCACGCCGCCGCCGATCATTGCGGCAAAGGCATCGTCCGCGATGATGTTGCGGTAGACAACGGAGTCATAGGCGGCGCCGTTCTGTTCCAGCCACATGGCGACATAGATCTGCGCCAAGCCGCCTTCGAGCACCGCGACCTCTTTGCCGGCCAAGTCGGCAGCATTTTCAATGCCGGGGCCTGCAACGACCTTGTCGGTGCCGTTGGACAGATTGCCGAATGCGACCAGCTTGACCGGCAGACCGCGCTCAACCCCGACCGGGGTGAATTCGGCGGTGGAGGAAACCACATCAAGCTGTCCGGCGGCAACCAGGTTGAAGCTTTCATAGGGGTCTTCGATGGTCTGGTAGTGGATGTCCAGATCCGGGGCGAGGCCCTTTTCTGCCGCGATGTGCCAGAAGCCGTAGCCCGGCCAGGTGAAGCCCGCGATCTTGACGCTTTCCGCGGCCCATACGGGGGCGGCGGCGCCTGCCAGTGCTAAGGCTGCAATGCAGCGGCTGGCGGATTTCAGCAGTTTCTTGGTCATCGTCACGGTACCTCCCTTGCGACGTCACATTGTTGGTTGGCCTGTTCTTTTGGGTTCTGCTCCGGCTCCTCAGGAATATTCGTCGAGATATTGGAATGCGCGGCGGTGCAGCGCCCGCAGCAGGTAGTCGAACATCAGACCCAGAAGGCCGATCACCAGAATACCGGCCATGATTTGATCCACATGCAGGAAACGTTTGGCGCGCATCATCATGGCGCCGATGCCGGCGTCGGCGGCGGTGATCTCGGCGATCACCAGATAGGTCCAGCTGACCGCCAGCATCTGGCGCATGGCGATCACGATGTTGGGCAGTGCGGCGGGGACCACGACGGTGCGCAGCACCTGCCAGCGGGAGCCGCCCAGGGTCACGGATGTGTTGATCAGGTCCTTTTGCACCGCCTTGGTGTGGTCGGCAATCAGGGTGATTAGGAACCAGATCACGCCAATGAACAGCAGCGCCAGTTTCTGGGCATCGCCCGCCCCGAACCACATCAGCAACAGGGGAATGAAGGACGGGGCGGGCAGGGAGCGCCAAGCCGAGACGAAGGGGGAGAAAAACGCTTCGACCGATTTGAACGCGCCCATCAGGATGCCAAGCGGCACCGCCACTGCGCAGGCCAGGGCAAAGCTGAACATCACCCGCCAGACACTGACCAGCACATCACCGAGAAAACCGTTCTCGGCAAAGAGCGTGTAGAGCGCTGTCAGGACCTTGCCCGGCCCTGGCAGCAGGATTGCAGGCATCACGCCGGACCAGGCGGCGATCTGCCAGATGGCAAAGAACAGGACCCAGACCGCCACCCCGAGGGTGAGGCGCCAGGATGCGGGGATATCCGATTTGAACTCGAAGATCCGCAGTTTCGGGCGCGTGTCCTTGGCCCGGGTTGCTGGTATCGTCCGAAGGGCCTGGGTCATGGGTCTGTCCTTTGCTGGGGCGTATTAGTAGAGGCGCAGGTATTCCTGCACTTCCCAGTCGGTGACCGACTGGTGGTAGCGCTCCCATTCGTCGTTCTTGTATTCTAGGAACGATTTGCGCATCACAGGGCCCATCACGTGCTCGGCCATCTCGTCACTGCGCAGCGCCTCGATTGCGCTCCACAGGGTGCGCGGCAGGCGGCGGATGCCAAGCTCGGCCAGTTCGGCTTCGGTCTTGGAGTAGAGGTCGAAGTCGGTGGGCTTGCCCGGGTCGATCTTGTGCTTGATGCCCTGCACCGCGCAGGTCAGATGCATCGCCATCGCCAGATAAACATTCATGGTCATGTCGCAGGCGCGGTTTTCAATGCAGTGGCGGCTTTGCGGCAGGCGGAACTGGGCGGAGCGGTTGTTGAAACCGTAGGTGATATTGGTCGGCGCCCAGGTGACGGTGCCGCCTTCAAAGCCGCCGACGCGCGGCACCAGCCCGTTGTAGGAGTTCACGGTGGGGCAGGTGATCGCGGTGATCGCCTCGGCGTGTTGCATCAGCCCGCCCACAGCCCAGCGGCTTTCGTCGGACCAGTCGCTGCCATCGGCGGTTTCAAAGATGTTCTCGCCGGGGCGGCTGTCGTGCAGCATCGACATGTTGATATGCGCGCCGGAGCGCCAGTCACCCACCGTCGGCTTGGGCATGAAGGTCACAAACAGCCCGTGCTTTTTGGCCACCTCTTTCAGGGTGATGCGCAAAAACGCCAGCCGGTCGGACATCTCCAGCATGTTGGTATAGTGGAAATCCAGCTCGAACTGGGAATAGGCGCCCTCGGCCACCACGTCGTGCAGGTTCCAGCCCAAGCCCTCGATGATGTCGATCATATCCTTCAGGAACGGCATCGAGTCGACGGAATATTCCACGTCATAGCCAAACGCCTGGCGGCGCGGGCGCAGGCCGTCTGCCGGATCGTCGTCGAACGCCTTCACCGGCTGCCCGGCGTCGTCGTATTTCATCACGATGAATTCGGGCTCAACCCCGGCAAAGCCGGTGTAGCCTTCCTGCGCGGCCTCATGCATGGCGCGCCGCAGCGCCTGGCGGGGGCAGACGTTGTAAGGCGCGTCTTCCCAGTAAAGATCCGAGAAGATGATCGCCATCGACGTATCCCAGG
>NZ_LUKH01000252.1:0-3332 GCF_001593695.1 Leisingera sp. F5
AACCGCCAGCAGAAACACCAGCCATGCAGGCGACGGCGGCGCCGCCAATGCCACATAAAGCAGCAGGCAGCCGGTCAATCCCAGCATCGCCGTGCCCATGATCCGCCGTCCGCCGGAGGCTTCAATTGTGGCCAGGACCTCGTTGTTCATCCGCTGCTCCCCTTGCTGCTGCACCGGGCATAAACCGGATCTGGCAAAGAAAACAGCCCCCGCCGAAGCGGGGGCAGGATGCGGCCGTGCAGTTCAGGGAAACTTATCCCGCTGCAGCGCGGTGCACGACAACCTCGTAGCCCGGCTCTTCTGGTTCATCGTCCACCATTTCCGGCGGGAAGCCCGGCGCCCGGATGTCCAGACCGGTGGCATCTTCCAGGCGGCGGATGATATTCGGTGACAGCTCGCGGTCGCCATAGCGGGTGATGCCGTCCTCAAAGATCTTCACCATCAGCGGGCTGACTTCCAGCGGCACATTTGCCCGGTCGGCCACCTCCTGGAACAGGCCGACGTCCTTTTTCACCAGATCCATGGTAAAGGAAATATCCCGGCTGCCGTTCAGGATTACCTGGCTTTCGGTCACATGCGAAAACGAATTGCCCGAGCTGATCTTGATCGCCTCATAGGCAATGTTCAGATCCATGCCCGCTGCCTTAGCGGTGACCAGCGCCTCGGCGTTGGCGACCAGATGCACGGTGGCCAGATAGTTGGTCACCACTTTCAGCACCGAGGCCGAGCCCAGACCCCCGGTGTGCAGGATGCGGCGGCCCATAGTGGTAAGCAGCGGCAGGATGGTGTCAAAAGTCCCGCGGTCGCAGCCCGCAAAGATCGAGATATTGCCGGTGCCCGCCCGGTGGCAACCGCCGGAAACCGGGCAATCCACCGCGCGGCCGCCCTGCTCGATCACCATGGCGCCCAAACGTTTGGCCTCGGCCTCGTCGGTGGTGGACATTTCCATCCAGATCTTGCCTTCGGTGATTTCCGGCAGCATCTGCATCATCACCGCGTCCGAGGCCGCAGGCGACGGCAGGCAGGTGATCACCGCATCGCAGTCGCGCATCATCTGCGCCGGGCTTTCGCCCTTGACCGCGCCGTTGTCCACGAAGCTTTGCACCAGATCCGCATCCAGATCGTGCACCGTCAGGTCCACGCCGTTGCGCAGCAGGCTGCCGGACAGTTTGCCGCCCACGTTGCCAAGGCCGATGAAGCCCACTTTCAGATCAGTTGCCATGTCGAGTCTCTCCTCCCGGGGTATGCGTCTGCCCTATGGCTAGCTTGACCTCTGCCAAAACAAAAACGAATAATAACGCGGTCTGACTTCAGGAATTTTTGCAACACAAATGTCCGATCTGCCCAATCTCGTCTGGTTGCGCGCCTTTGAGGCCGCCGCCCGCCTGCAAAGCTTCACCGCTGCGGCGGAGGAACTGGGGCTGACCCAGGCCGCCGTCAGCCATCAGGTGCGCAGCCTCGAGAAAAGCTTTGGCATCACCTTGTTTATCCGCCGGTCGCGTCACCTGGAGCTGACAGAGCTGGGCCATGCCTATTACCCGTCGGTCGCGCAGGCGCTGACGGATATCGCGTACTCCACCCGCGGCCTCTTGGGGCATGCGCAGACCCGTACGGTGACAATACGGGCACCGGTCTCAACTGCCGTCCTGTGGGTGGCGCCGCGGCTGGGGGCGTTCCACGCCGCCAACCCGCACATCCGCATCCGGTTGATTTCTGCCGTCTGGGCCGACAGCACCCAGGACGAGGACGTGGATATCGACCTGCGGCTCGGGCCATCCGGCTGGTTCGGCCGCCGCGCGCATCTACTCTCGACTGAGACCGTGATCCCCGTGGCGCAGCCGCTGCTGGCCGGGCAGTTGCAAACGGTGGATCAGCTATTCGACCAGACGCTGATCCATATCCACGGCTATCAGGACCACTGGCTGCGGCTGTCCGAACAAGAAGGCGTGCCGCTGAAGGACCGCAGTGCACCTCTGTATGTGGACACGTCTCTGGCGGCGGTTGAGATTGCCGCCTCCGGTGCAGGCGTCGCCATGCTGATGCGCCGTTATGCAGAACTGCCGCTGTCGAAAAGCCGCCTGGCCCCGGTGCTGGGCGCGGAGATTCCGATGGGTCAGGGCCACTACCTGATGCCCGCCGCCGGAGAGGCCCCGAACAACGCCGAGGTCTCCATGGTCCGCGATTGGATCGTGTCCCTGTTCAGCTGATCGCCCCTCCTCTTGCCGGCGCCGGAATTGCCGGATAGCGTCCGCCCATGCCCTGGCCACAGAACACACCGCCCCAGCGCGACGGCGATGCAGCCGCAGGGATCGAAGTCACAGATGATTTCGAGCGGTTCTCGCAGCGCAACGACATCTTTACCCGCGCGTTCTGGGACAAGCGGGTGAAATCCAAACACACGATGAAATTCTTCTCCTCCTACCGGATGGAGGCGGCTCCGCGCCGCGGCGACGGTTTCAGCCAGCGCGATTTTGCCCTGCGCAATGCCGCCTGGCTGATTTCCGACATCGTGTCAAATCGCAAGGCCTCTGATGGGCTACGCGAAGGGTTCCAGGCCCCGATTCAGCCAGACACGCCCGTCGCCCAGGACACATTGGAGATCGATGATCCTTCCAAGATGGCGACAGAAATCAAACGGATTTCCAAATTCTTTGGCGCGGATTTGTGTGGCATCACCGATTTCGATGAACGCTGGCTGTACAGCGCCCGGGTGGATGCACGCGATTTCTCCGAAGCACCGCATGATCTGCCCCAGGGGCTGAACACTGTCATCGTGCTGGGGCATGAAATGGACAAGGAGCTGGTGGCCACCTATCCGTCGGCGTTGGCCGGTGCCGCCACAGGGCGGGAATACAGCCACGAGGCCGCAATCGTGATGCAACTGGCCGCCTATATCCGCAATCTTGGGTATGAGGCGGTGCCGTCGATGAACGATACAGGCCTGGTGATCCCCTATGCGGTCAAGGCGGGCTTGGGCGAATACGCGCGCAACCAGATGGTCATAACACCGGAATTCGGACCACGACTTCGCTTTTCCAAGATCTTTACCAATCTGCCCCTGACCCACGACATCGCTGAACCACGCGGGGTGAAATCGTTTTGCGATATCTGCACCAAATGTGCCGACGCCTGCCCAGTCAAGGCCCTGCCCTTTGGGCCACCTGAAGTGGGGGGACAGAATGTGTCGGCAATCAAAGGCGTGCGCAAATGGACATCCGACGCCGAAAAGTGTTTTTCCTTTTGGGCCAAGATGGCTTCGGATTGTGCGATCTGCATGCGGGTCTGTCCGTTCAACCGGGACTATGATCGTTTGCGGGATCGCCTATGGTTGA
>NZ_LUKH01000253.1:0-3330 GCF_001593695.1 Leisingera sp. F5
GGCGAGTGTTCTGCGCTATGTTTTATACTCTTGATCATGTTCTTATTATGTTCCGGTGTGACCGGGTTGTCTTGGATAGCTGCCTTTGCTTGGCCTGTTTTCATCTCAGCGGGTGGCAGGATCGACCCCAAGTGCCGGATCCTGCGAGGTGGGCGAACGGCAGCTTTGGTAAAATTCCTGGTACGCTGCATCGCTTGTTCCGAAACGATCCCCGGATCATTTAATTGAGGCCGGTCAACAGGTTCAGGGCGGCTCTACCCCAAACAGGTTGCGCTCTTTGGCCAGATAGGCGAGGCGCGCAGTTGACTTGCAGCCGAACTTTTGCCGCATCCGCAGAAAACTGGTTTTCACTGCTGATAGAGAAAGCGTGAACTGTTCGGCGATCTCATCATAAGACATCTCCTGCTGGATATGCAGGCGCAGCATCTCCAGTTCTTTCCCGGAAAGAGACGGGGGTGGAAGCAGCGAGTCAAAAAACTCGGTGACAACCATGCTCAGCCTGCGCATCTCGGTGTCCGAAAGCTCCCTGTCCTGCCGGGAAACAAATACCATTGATCTTTTTGATCCCGTCAGAGCCGCAAAGGCAGCGCCATATACCAAACCGTACCGCTGAGACTTTTCGAGTATCTGCAGAGGGTCGGGCAGCTGAATGGCCGACCAGCGTATGGCGCCTTCGTTCTTCAGCGCCCAATTGAATACAGGGTCATGAAGGAAGTAGTTTTCCCGGTCATACTGTTCCTTCCATTTTTCGTGGAACGAACATTCAAAGTGCTCATACCCCATGATTGAAAAGTTGACCATGAGGGTGAAACCCGTGGTGCTTACTTCGTTGATCGCGGATCTGCAGGCCGAAAAAGCCTCGGCAATCTTTGTGCTGTTTGCTCCGTCCGAGGGCAGATTCGTTGTAATCACAGATTTTGGCATCTCAACCTTCCACCCTGAATGACTTGCGACTTAAGTCTCACTGCCGGCAACCTTGGTTGTCTTGCCCGCAACCTAGGTCGCATTTGATGTGACCAGAGTTGCAAATAGAATGCAACAGTCAGGTAGTTATGGACAGCTGAAAATCTACCTTTAGGTGTAATTTCTGCGCAGGGAAGGTGGAAACCTGTACTGGAGATACATTTATGCAAAACGGATACGCCAAGAGCGAGGCCAAGGCCCGGACAGGTATTGAAACTATGGTTGTCCGGTTTGAGCCGGTGCGGCTGCCAAAGTCACTGAGAAGTCCAGATCAGGATGTGCTGGACGCCTTTATGTCGTTGCGCAAGAGCGTGTTTGCGGACGGCAAAAACTGGCGCGTGTGGCTGTCCTGCCGAAGCGATCTGGATCAATACGATCATCTGGACGCCTACTACATTATCGCTTTTGATCCTGCCACAGGCGAAGCGCTGGCCGGTGCGAGGCTGCTGCGCACAGATCGCGGGGGCCGCCATCCAGGCGGATCCGAAATGACTTATATGGTGCGTGATGCGGTCCGCGGCATGCTTCCCGGGCTGTCCACGGACCTGTGTGATGAAGAGCCGCCGTGCGATCCCGCGGTCTGGGAACTTACCAGGTTTGCATCGAATGGTGCCGCGGGAGCAGGGCAGCTGGTGTTGCAGCGGCTGCGGACATTCCTGCAGGAGCTGGGCGGAGAACGTTTCGTGTTTCTGTCTCCGCCGGTTGTCGCACGGCTTGCCAAGTCCTCAGGCTTTGCAAATGTCGTCCCGCTTGGCCCGCTCAGGGGCGATCAAAACGGCAAGTACCGCGTTTACTCTGCCGATGTGCCCCAGCCAGGAAGCAGCGAAGCGTGAAGAGCTTTCTGTTTTTTTGCAGACAGCACAGCCGCGACGGCACTCACGGCCTCAGACGGAAATCCGAGCACTCCCGCATGTCAAAGATTAACACTCAGCAAAGTATTTCCGACTGGCGCATCCTGTCCGAGCTTCAGGGCATCCCGCGGGCGTCTCAGTTCGTCATGATGGGCGGTGAAGTCAGGCTGGTGCGCGGGGAACAGACAGCTGCGCCCGAATGCCGGTGGTCAGTTCAGCTGCACGGGTTTTCCGCACGCGGCGCCACATTGCGCGATGCGCTGGACAGCTGGATAGTGATAGCTGGACTAAGCCCCTTCGGCATGCCGTAAGCGCTGGCCCGGCGTTCCAAGCGCATCGCCTTGGAACAGGCTGGCCGCGGATGGCGCAGGCATTCCGGAAACCACGCCGCGCAGCGGCTTACCTGGATCTGATCGCTTGGGTTCAAGGCGCAGGTTGGAAAATCTGGTCCTTGCGGGACGCAGCGCACTGAAATGCCCCGTTTGTCCGGGGCGTTTTTTTGCCAGACTCCGCTGCGCTGTTCTGTGCAAAAATGAATGCAGTATTGAGCGTGTGCGCAGGGTTGCAGAAATTGCATGCCCCCTCTGAGCCTGGTGATTGGGTGAAAGTGACCTTTTTCACCTAACGCATTGCCCATAGGCGGTTTCTTGCAGGCTTAAAGTTGCTGCAGGCAAAAATCCGCCTATTCATTTCTCCTGATCCCGGGGTGAATTTTCAACCCTGAAGGGGCGGAAAAACGCGTGATAGCTCCTGGCTCAAGCAGCGGTCTCAGGGATGGAGAGACCTGCTGCTGACGGAACAGGAGACCTGAAGATAATGAGCATTAAATTTGCAGCGCGCGCAGGCGCGGCCTCTTTGGCAGCAGCGCTTGCAGCCCCGGCATTTGCGGGCCCGACTTACACCAATGACACCGGCGGCAGCTTCCGCTGGTACGGGCAATTCATCCCGTCGTTCCAGTCCTTTGATGACGGGCAGGATGACTTTAACCGCCTGGTGGACAACGAGGCATCCAATTCGCGCATCGGTTTCGAATTGGAGCAGGCCTACGGCGAGAATACTCTGCGGTTCCGCTTTGAGACCGCTTTCGGGTTTCGCGGGTCTGACGGGGTCAGCCAGCTGACCACTGGTGATAACGTAAGCTGGGACCGCACCAACATCCGCCATGTTGATTTCCAGTTCGACACCGCCAGCTATGGCCGCTTTTCCGCGGGTCAGGGCTCGATGGCAACCGACGGCATCACCGGCGCGGATTTCTCGGGCACTGGCCTCGGCGCCTCCAACTCTGTTGCCGACTCCGCCGGCGGCTATGCTTTCCGCACCACTGGCGGCGCTCTCAGCGGTGTGGATATCGGTGATGCCTTCACCGATCTGGACGGCGGCCGCCTTGGCCGGGTTCGCTATGACACCCCGGAACTTGCGGGCTTTACCCTGTCCACCTCTTACGGCACTGACGTGCTGAAGGACGCAAACGACCGCGAAAGCTATGACGTGGCGGTGCGTTGGGCCAATGATGACG
>NZ_LUKH01000254.1:0-3327 GCF_001593695.1 Leisingera sp. F5
GTCTAGATTGTGGTGGCGGGTTGCCCAGCGGGCAATCTAAATGAGGATGCCCTTGGCACAGAAGTAGTCGCGATCATTATAGGGCGGCCAACTGAGATTCGTAAATACCCTGAACGTGGATATGACTTCCCAGCAAGACACGAGCAGCTGAGCGGCAGACGGCCTTGCGATTGAAGCCAACAGCCAAGATCAGCTCGTTAAGCTCAGCTATGCGCGGATCTTCCGGCGGGTTCTTGCAGCCGCACAATGGCGGTTTTGGGTTGCAGATACGCTTGGGGTAGACGCTTCAATGCAGGTAGGAGCCGTCTTCCTTCCTCATGGCAATACGGTGCCCGCGGGCAACGCCCGTCTGACGGCCTGTTCAAAATAGGGAAGGGGATGACTAATCATCTCCACCTTTTGGATCATGTGATCGAATATCGAGATGATCTTTTCCAGACCTATCATGCGAAGCACCTGACCGTATGGGACTTGGTGAAGACCAAGGCTTAGACCCAAGCAGCGCAAGCTGTCCATCAGACTATCTCTGCACTGTCCGTGCGGAGGGAGAAAGCTTGATGCATGGGGATATTTCCCCAGCATTGCTTCATAGGCCAAAGGCGCATTTATTGAGGGTGTATCAGAACTGTCCGGCCTTTCTTTAATATTCAATTTTTGTGACTCTACTTGGCGGGTAGAATGCCCGTTGCTGACGGGTCGATCTTCGGTCTGGCGTGCGTCTGCAGTCAACTTAGCCTTGGGTTCGTCAGCGTTTTCGGATGGCGCAACGTCAGGCTGCGTAGCCGGATGGCCCGCGGGCAGGGCAGGGGACTCGGATTTTGCATCCGGTTCTGGGTCGTGTTCACTGGCGAGCAGTTCCAGGACTTGTGACCGCGCCTCTTCGATTTGCTCGATTGTCGTTGTCTCGCGCCGGAGCAGTTTGGTGAGGCCGTCCAGAAACGTGCGCGCATGATCGTCAATGGACGTCAGGCACTCAAGAGCCCTGCGCCGTAATGAGAGGGTCTCGGCGCGCAGGTTGCGGCGCTCCTCAGCTTGCCGGATGATCTCTTCAGACATCCGTTGCAGGACAGCAGCCGCTTGGAACGCAGGTGTCAGATCGATTCCATAAGCATCGACGATCTTGCCGTCACGCTTCAATGGAAAGCGTTTGCCGGTAGCGCTGTTCCGGCGCCGCACCAGACCGCGGTCAACAAGCTTGCGAATATGCTTCCTCAGATTGCTCTCATCCATGCCTGCCGCTCTCTGACAGATCGTCGTATTGGACGCGAAGCAGATAAGAAGTTTATCTGGCGTCCCTGGAACTTCTCCTGTCTTGGCATCTTTCAAGTCAAGCAGGGACAACATGGCTTGCAGCGCCGTCAGGTCTCCCGTGTTCAGACCGAGCCGCTTCTTGCACGTTTTGATAAGCCCATAGAGATCCCAGCGCAGGATCGGCCGGAAGGCCGATCCTGCGGTTTGAGCGCACGTCTCCGGCGCCCCGGCACCAAGTGCCGCGGTTGTAAGTGATTTCATGCCATTTCAGACGGCAAAAGTTCCCCGTTCACCGAATACAGTGTTGTCAGTGATTCAATTTTGGGCTATCTGTAAGTTGCTACACAAAACAGAGGCCCTCTGAAGACATCGTCTTTGGGGGGTTCTTTTGCTAGATGCCTGCTCCTTCTTCTGCTCGCTTACCTCAACCCGGATGCTTGGTCCGGGCGCTCCTATTTCTCAGGGGCGGATTGCCCACCGGGCAACGCTTGGTCAGCTCGCCGTGTTGCCCGCCGGGCAACACCTGAACCGGCCGAGGAGTTGCCCACTGGGCAATTCAATTCGAAACCCGAAAAATTCCTATTTATCAATGTCTTGACCCTTGTTCTCGTGCCAGTCCTCGTAGATCCGCTCCAAATTCCTTTCCAGGTATTCGAGGAAAGCTGGCGGAGCCTTCCGGTCGGCTTTCACCGTAAGAGAACGTGGTGTGCGGCCCATCTTGTAGCCGTCACGGCCGATCCTCGTTTGCTGGGTAGGGGAGGGGGCCTCAGAAAGGCGCTCCCTACGCAACGCCGCGAGGAGCGCTTTGAGGCGCTCGGGGCTCGGCAGATCCGGATCGATCATCTTCAGCAAGCGTGCCTGGCCTGGAGCATCATCTCCTGACAAGATCTTGCGCAGCGCCTCCCAGGGGCGGCGTCCTGCGCCATGTGCGGCGCCGACGGCCATGATGACGTCCCGCGGAATGTCTCGAACCACACCGCGCATCTTCGAAGCTTGTGTCTTGTCGATCCCAAGTGCCTTGTGGATCGTATCCGAGGAGTAACCCGCTTCCGTGACCTGAGTGACGAAGATCGCTTTTTCGATATAGCTAGTTTCCAGCCGGGCGGCATTCTCAAGCCCCTGTGCGATCAGCGCATCTTCATCACTGATCTCGACAACCATCGCACGGACATCTAGGCCCAGTTGACGGCAAGCCAAGATACGCCGGCGGCCATATACAACCTCGTAGCGGTCTCCAGCAACTTTCCGCAGAAGGACTGGAACCTGCTGACCATTCTCCTTGATCGACTCTTTCAGAGCTTCAAGATCTTCTCGGACGTCCAGCCGGTCTTTGAACCGCGAGCTGTCGATACGCGTCGGATCAACGTCCTGAAGGGAACGGAGCATCTGCTCCTGGAAGGATCTCTGAAAAATCTTTATGTTCGGGTTGCTACGCTTGCGTGGCGTAAGATCATCCTGATCCCCAGAGGCGCTGGTCTCCGTCTGGCTTTCGCCCAATTCGGGCGGATCAAAGCCGGTATCATCAGAAGGGTCAGCTTCGTGATCATTCATTGCATTGCGCAGCGTGCTCGAGAAGATGTTCTTGCGCGCCATTACTCCCTCCCCCATGCCTTGCGGAGATCGGCTTCGACCTCATCTGCGATGCCGGAGATGGAGGTAACGATCCGGTCATAGGTCGATCTCGTCATGTCCCGTGGCTCAACCTCCAGAACCGGCTGCTTGGTATTGGCCGCATCGCCGATCGCGGTTGATTTTACGAATTCATTGCTCATCACAGAGTCACCGAGCACTGTTCTGAGATAGGACGCCACCTGCAGTTGCGGCTGATCCCCGGTTTCATACCTGGTGATCAGGAAGCGTATGAAATCATAGGTCTTATCCCGATCCTGCTCCTCCACCACCTGCATAAGTTCGGATGCCATGTCCATGAAGGTCGCAAGCGACATCACGTCCAGCATTGAGGCCGTGAGGGGGATCAGCATCCCCGTGGAAGCGAAGAGTGCCGAGATCACCGCAAAGGAAAGTTGCGGCGGGGTGTCGAACATCACGATGTCATAATCATTGCGGACCTGATCC
>NZ_LUKH01000255.1:0-3325 GCF_001593695.1 Leisingera sp. F5
CGCCTATGGCCATACCGTCGGCAAGATCCTGGCCTTTGCTTATGTGAAACCGCACGCCAATGTGCCGGACACGCAGATCGAAGTGATCGTTGCCGGAGAGCCGCGCAAGGGCCGGATCCTGGGCGCCCCCGCCTATGACCCCGAAAGCCTGCGGCCCCGTACCGACGCGGAACTCGCTCCGGCAGAATGAGCAAACAACAGGCTCCCCTTCATCTATTCAAAAATACTCCGGGGGAGCCAAAGGCGGGGGCAGCGCCCCCTCCTCCATAGCCAAAAAGGGAAACGCGAAAAATGACCCTGCCCGATACCATGAAGGCGATGGTTCTGACCGGCCATGGCGATCTGGACAAATACGAATGGCACGAGGACTGGCCGGTGCCGCAACCCGGCCCGATGGAGGTGCTGATCAAGGTCGGCGCCTGCGGCCTGAACAACACCGATGTGAACACCCGCTCCGGCTGGTATTCCAAGGCAGTTGAGGGCGCCACCACCGGCGGCGCCTTTGACGAAGCGGGCGAGGAAGACCCGACCTGGGGCGGGCGGCCCCTCACCTTCCCGCGTATCCAGGGGGCCGACGCCGTTGGCGAAGTGGTGGCGGTTGGTGACGGTGCCGACCCGGCTCTGGTGGGCAAGCGCGTCATGGTTGGCGGCTGGGTCCGTGACTGGGACGACCCGGAAAACATGGACAAGGCCGGTTACTTCGGCTCCGAATGCGATGGCGGTTTTGCCGAATACACCAAGGCGGACGTTCGCGGCGTGGCGGTGATCGATAGCAACTTCAGCGATGCGGAGCTTGCAACCTTCTCCTGCTCTTATGTCACCGCCGAAGGCATGCTGAGCCGAGCCAATGTTGGCGAGGACGACACCGTATTGATCCCCGGAGCTTCGGGCGGGGTTGGCGGCGCGCTGATCCAGCTTGCCAAACGCCGCGGCGCACGGGTGATCGCGATGGCCTCCGAGGCCAAACACGCAGAGGTGGCCGAACTCGGCCCCGACCTGATCCTGCCGCGGTCGCCGAAAAACCTTCGGGCCGCACTTGGCGATGAGAACGTCACCGTTGCAGCCGATGTGGTTGGCGGTGCCGCCTGGCCCGAACTGATCGGCGTGCTGGAGCGCGGCGGCCGCTACACCTGCTCGGGTGCGATTGCCGGACCGATGGTGGAGCTGGATCTGCGAACCTTTTACCTGCGCGACCTGACCTTCACTGGCTCCACTGTGACACCGCACCGCAACTTCACCGATGTGGTCTCCTACATCGAGAAAGGCGAGATCAAACCGGCGCTGGCGGCAACCTACCCGCTTTCAGACTTGAAGGAAGCGCAGGCTGCCTTCATTGCCAAAAAACACACCGGCAACATTGTGGTGGTGCCATGAGCCGGGCGCTGTTCGATCAGGCGCTGGCGGCCGCCGAAGCGTATCATGCAGCGCTGCCCGCGGTGGCGGAATTCCAGCCCTGGCCGGATGACCTCTCCTGGGCCGGGCGGGGCGGAAACCAGGTCACCGGCGCAGCGCTGGTGCAATCGGACCCTGGCTTTGCCGCCGAGGGCATCCCGGCAGCCGCCGAGGTTCGCGCGCTGCAGCAGGCGGTCATGGCGCTGGCGCCCGTTGCCGAATGGCGCCTCACCTATACGGAGGAGGAAGTCGGCAAGGATTTCCTGCAGCGCTTCGGCTGGTTTGAATTGGTGGGGCCAACCGGCCACTTCCACTCGCTGCAAACCCGTATGACCATCGGTTATTGGGGTCCGGGGCTTGATTACCCCTGGCATCAGCACGGACCGGAAGAGCTTTACACCATTCTCTCCGGCAGCGCCGATTTCATGGCCAAAGGCGAAGAGGTGCGCCGCCTGGTGCCGGGCGACACCAAGATGCATGGGCCCAATCAGCCGCATGCGATGATCACTAATGAGCATCCGATCCTTTGCTTCGTTTTCTGGCGCGGCGAGGGGCTGGCGGATGATCCGGCAATGTCCCCGGGCTGACCACAGGAGCGTAATCCATGAAGATCACTCGTATCCGCGTGTTCCAGACCGGCCTTCCTTATGTAGGCGGCGCCTATGTTTGGGGCGCAGGCAATGCGATTGAAACCGCCACTGCCTCGGTGGTGGTGATCGACACCGACGCAGGGCTGCAGGGCTGCGGCGAGTTCACCCCCTGCGGCGAGAACTACATGGTGGCGCATTCCGAAGGCGTGCCGGCCCTGGCCCGGCTGGTCGCGCCTGCGTTCATCGGCGAGGACCCGCGCGATGTGGCCCGGATCGAGCGGATCATGGACCACCTGGTGCAGGGGCACGGCTATGCCAAGGGCCCGTTTGACGCCGCTTGCTGGGACATTCTGGGCCAGTCGCTGGATGCGCCTCTGTGGCGGCTCTGGGGCGGCAAGCTGACCGATGGTGCGCCTATGTACCGGGTGGCACCGCAGAAAGGCATTGAGGAAACCATTGCCGAAATGGATGGCTACCGGGCGCAGGGCTATCGCCAGTTCCAGGTCAAGGTCGGCGGCGATTGGGCCGCAGATATCGACCGCATCCGCTCTACCGTGCCGTTGCTGAAACCGGGCGAAAAGGCGATGGCCGATGCCAACCAGGGCTGGCGGGTCGACAATGCGCTGCGGGTGGCGCGGGCAACCAGGGATCTGGACTACATCCTCGAGCAGCCCTGCCGCACTTACGAGGAATGCCAGCAGGTGCGGATGCGCACCGACCTGCCAATGAAGCTCGATGAATGCGTGACCGGGATGCACGCTGCCCAGCGCATCGTCGCCGATCACGGCGCCGATCTGGTCTGTCTCAAGATCTCCAACCTCGGCGGCATCTCCAAGGCACGCCGGGTACGGGACTACCTTGTCGAAAACCGCCTGCCCGTGGTGGCCGAGGACACTTGGGGCGGCGAGATTGCCAGCGCTGCGCTTGCCCATTTCGCCGCCACCACGCCTGAGGAATACCTGCACAACACCACCGACCTGATGAACTACAACACCCGCTCCACCGGCATCGGCGGCCCGCGTGCCGAGAACGGCAAGCTCTATGCGCCGGATGCGCCCGGGCTGGGTGTGACCCCCGACTTCGAAAGGCTCGGCGCCCCAATTGCCACGTTTGGAGAAAACGCCTGACGCCCATCCTTCTTCTTGCCTCAAATATCCCCGCCGGAGGCTCCCGCACCCGCAACAAGGACCACCGCCCATGAGTACCGCAGCCCAAGCCACCCAGATGATCGACGACACTCGCGTCCGCGTGACCCGTTTCGATTTTGCCCCCGGTGCCGAGACCGGCTGGCACCGGGGGCAAAATCGAAACGGGTCACGCGGACGCGAGTGTCGTCGATCATC
>NZ_LUKH01000256.1:0-3299 GCF_001593695.1 Leisingera sp. F5
CCCTCGGCAACCACAATGGCGTTGTCCACCAGCATCCCCATGGCGATGATCAGCGCACCCAGTGAAATCCGCTCCATCTCGATCGAGAACATGTTCATGAAAAACAACGTGCCGACCACGGTCAGCAGCAAGGTAGAGCCCACCACCACGGCGGCGCGCCAGCCCATGAACAGGGCCAGAACCACAACAACAATGCTGACCGACATCGCCAGGTTGACCAGGAAGTCGTTCGAGGCCTGCTCAACCACCACATGCTGCTGGTAGATCGGTTTCAGGTCCACGCCATAGGGGATCCGGCTGTCCAATGCGGCCAGTTTGGCATCGACGTTCTGCCCCACTTCGACGATGTTTTCGGTGGCAAGGCCGGCAATGCCCAGGGTAAAGGCCTCAACCCCGTCAAAGCGGATCAGCAGGTCCGGGTCGCTGATGCGGCCGCGGTGGACGTCGGCCATGTCGATCACATTGACCACTTCGCCCTGCGAGCCGATGGTGAGGCCTGCAATTTCCGTGACCGAGTCCGAGCCTTCCGGGGCGCTGAGCCGGGTGTCCGCGGCGCCTGCCTCAAGACTGCCGGAGGGCCGGACAGAGTTGGCATTGGCCAAAGCGCTGCTGATAGCGCCGACCGGGATGTTCTGATTGACCGCAATCGCCATTTTGGGTTCGACAAAGACCGCCTCGGGCGGCAGGCCTGTGATTTCTACATCGGCCACGCCGTCCACTGTCAGCAGCTCGCGCCGCAGGTAGGTGGCCAGCTCGTGTTTTTCGGCGTCGCTGTAGCCCTCGGCGGTGACCGCGTAGAACAGGCCGAACACATCGCCAAAACCGTCGTTGACGTATGGCTGGCTGACGCCTTCAGGCAGGGCGCGGGCCGCATCGCGGACTTCGGCGCGCAGTTTGGTCCAGATCGCAGGCAGTTCGGTGCCGTCGTAAGTGTCCTGCATCTCCACTTCGATCAGCGAAGAGCCGGGCCGGTTCACCGAGGTGATCCGTTTCACCTCGCCCATTTTCTGGATCGCGGATTCCAGCGGTTCCGAGACTTCCAGCGCCACCTGGGCACTGCTGGCGCCGGGGTACTGGGTCGCGATGACCGCGGATTTGATGGTAAAAGCCGGATCTTCCAGGCGGCCAAGGTTCAGAAAGCCCCAGATCCCGCCGAACAAGGCGGCGAGCATGATGAGCCAGGTGTAAAGCGGCCGGTTGATCGACCCGCGTGCAATGTCCATGCGCCCGCCCTCAGTTGCCGAAGCCGGTGAAACGGCTGACCTGCTGGCCGTCTTCCAGCGCGGTGCCGCCGGTCAGCACGATCTCTTCGCCGCCCTTGAGGCCCTCCGCAATCCGGAAGTCGCCGTTCTGGGTCGCTTCGACCTTTACCGGGGTCCAGGTGACGGTGCCGTCTTCGGCGCCTGCCGGGGCAAACACCATCACCCCGGTGCTGCCATCGGCGGCGGCGACCAGCGCGGTGCCGGGCACCCGGATCGCGGTATCGCCGGTATCAACGCGCACATTCACCGTGGCCGAGGCGCCGGGCAGGATCTGGCGGTCGTCGGGCGGGGTCAGGCGGAAAGTCACCCGGTAGGTCTGGCCAACGCTGCTGGCCTCGGCGTCGAATTCCAGGATTTCCAGCGGATAGTCTGTGTCCTGGCCGGGGAAATTGGCCACAATCGTCAGCACATCGCTTTGATCGGCCTGCTGGAACAGAACCTCGGGCACGTCCACCTTGATGTGCAGTTCGGACATGTCGTGCAGCCGCACAACCGGGGTGCCGGCGGAGATGGTGGTGAATTGCTCCACCTCGCGGCTGGAGACCAGCGCATCAAACGGAGCATTCAGGGTTGCATGGCCAAGCGCATAGTCGGCATCCCGCAGGGCGACACGGGCCAGGCCCGCCTCGGTCTCGGCGTCGTCAATCGAGACCTGGCTGACGGTGCCGCTCAGCTTTTCCAGCCGCACCACCGTTCGGTCGGCCTGTTGCTTGCGCAGCTGCGCCTGTTCCAGCTGCAGCTCGAACGGCTCAAGGTCCAGTTCGGCAATCAGCCCGCCCTGCGCGACAGAGCCGCCTTCGGTGACCGGGAATTTCAGGATCTGCCCGCTGACCTGGAAGGCCAGATCAACTGTCTGCTTGGCGGCAACCTGGCCAAAGAACTGCCGTTCCAGCAGCAGGGAGTCCGATGAGGTTTGCAGCAGTTTCACGGGCTTCAGCGATTCCTGAGCCGCGGCGGCCGCGGATAGGGCGGCAATACCGCCCGCAAGGGCAAGGGATCTGCTCCAACGCATTCTAGTCACTCCTTCCGGGCGGTTTTGCCGCCTGTCCGCATCATTGTCTTGTTCGCTGCCGCGCCCGGTCGCGCAATCAGCCCGCAGATCAGCCAGTACGCCGGTCTGCCGGGGAATTTGCGGCCTATATCCCAGTTGAAGGAACTTTCCTGTGAACGAGGTCACAATGCAACGGTTTCCAAAGGGCATGCGGTTTTCCTGCCGCACAATAATGCAGTTAGCGGAGGGTAAGCCCGCCGCAAATTGCGGCCGGTATGACAGCTTGAGGAGACAAACAGATGGAGCGCTCAGACGTGCTCGAAGCGATGGGGAAACTGAAGCTCTACGGGATGAGGACCTCCTACGATGAGATCATCACCACCGCGGTCAAGCGCCAGCATGAGCCCCGGCAGATCATCGGGGACTTGCTGACCGCTGAGATCAGCGGGAAGCAGGCGCGCTCCATCAAATACCAGATGACCATCGCCAAGCTCCCCCTGGCCAAGGAACTGGAGGAGTTCAGCTTCGAAGCGACCGAGATCAACGAGACTCTGATCCGTGATCTGGCCGCCGGAGACTTCCTCGATCACCAGCGCAACCTCGTGCTGATCGGCGGAACAGGCACCGGCAAAACCCACCTCGCCGTCAGTATCGCCCGCGCCTGCATCCGGAAGGGCCGGCGCGGACGGTTCTTCAATGTCGTCGACCTGGTGAACATACTGGATGCCGAAGCCCGCGCGGAGCGACAGGGCCGAATCGCCGATCTGATTTCCCGCCTCGACTTCCTGATCCTGGATGAGCTTGGCTATCTGCCCTTTGCTCAAACCGGCGGCCAGCTTCTGTTCCACCTGATCAGCAAGCTCTATGAGCGCACCTCGATTATCGTCACAACAAATCTGGACTTCGGCAAATGGCCCAGCGTCTTCGGTGACGCAAAGATGACAACGGCTTTATTGGACCGCCTCACGCATCACTGTGAAATTGTGGAAACCGGCAACGAAAGCTGGCGGTTCAAAAACAGAGCTTAACGACCAGCCGCACCACCG
>NZ_LUKH01000257.1:0-3295 GCF_001593695.1 Leisingera sp. F5
ACAGACATGTATATCGTTCCGGAAAAGGCGATTGCGGACCTGGTGACCCGCGAAGCCTCGTTCGACGCGGTCGAGAAGGTCTTTGCCGCAATGGCCGCAGGCGATGCTTACAACTTCCCCGTCGTGCGCGAGGCGATCGGCCATGAAGATGCGCTTTACGGCTTCAAGGGCGGCTTTGACCGCGCAGGCCTGACCCTTGGGCTGAAGGCCGGCGGCTACTGGCCGAACAACCTGGAAAAGCGCGGGCTGATCAATCACCAGTCCACCGTCTTCCTGTTCGACCCGGACACCGGCAAAGTGAAGGCGATGGTGGGCGGCAACCTGCTGACCGCGCTGCGCACGGCGGCAGCGTCCTCGGTGTCGATCAAACATCTAGCCCGCAAGGACGCCAAGGTGATCGGCATGATCGGCGCAGGGCATCAGGCCAAGTTCCAGCTGCGCGCTGCACTGGAGCAGCGGCAGTTTGAAAAGGTCATCGGCTGGAATCTGCACCCGGAGATGCTGCCGAACCTTCAGGAAGTGGCAGACGAGGTCGGCCTGCCATTTGAAGCGGTCGAACTGGACGGCATGCGGGAGGCGGATGTGATCGTCTCGATCACCTCGTCCTTCGACGCGATCCTGAAGGCGGATCAGGTCAGCCCCGGCACCCACATTGCCTGCATGGGTACCGATACCAAAGGCAAGCAGGAAGTCGATCCGCAGTTGCTGGTCGCAGCAGACGTGTTCACTGATGAGGTCGCCCAGTCGGTCTCCATCGGCGAGGCGCAGCATGCAATTGCGCAGGGCCTGATCCAGAAGGGCGACGTGGCCCAAATTGGCGCGATCATCAACGGCACCAACCCGGGCCGCACCTCGGACGACCAGATCACCTTGTTCGACGGCACCGGCGTCGGCCTGCAGGATCTGGCCGTCGCGGCCTCCGTGGTTGAAGTGGCGGTTGAAAAAGGCATCGCTATCGAGGTCGATTTCTAAGTCCCAGCCAGAAACACATTCTGCAAATATCCGCATAGCGGAACGGCAGGAGAGAGGTGTACCTCTCTCCTGTTTTTTCTTTGAGGGACTCCAAACATGTTTCTGGGATTGAGCCTGCTGGTGGTCGGCGTGGTGCTGTGCCTGAACGGCGTCTGGCAAGCCGACCGGATCCAGGACCGGGAAATCATTCTGATCAATGCGGTCGCGGCGCTGGTGTTCTTTGCCATCATTCTGCTGATTGCCCTTGATGCCCGGCAGCCGGCAGACCTGTTGGATGCGGGCATGACCCTGCTGTTCGGCACCACCTATCTGTGGATTGCCTACAACCGCGCGGTTTCCTCCAGCGGCGAGGGTCTGGGCTGGTTCAGCGGGTTTGTGGCGCTGACCGCGGCGCCCATGGCGTTGCGCGTGCTGGCGCAGGCGGAGGGGCTATTCGATGTCTGGCTGGCCGCCTGCTGGGCCGCCTGGTCCGGGCTCTGGTTCCTGTATTTTCTGAACCTCGCGCTCAGGCGCGGAAACCCCCGGCTGACCGCCATGGCAACGCTGTTGTGCGGGATCTTCACCGGCTGGCTGCCCGGTCTGGTGGTTTTACACGGGCTGACTGGCTGAGGCCGCAACGAAAAAGCCGGCCCATCAAGGGCCGGCTCTTGCTTTCAATTCATGCAGCTTGCGTCAGGCGCGGTCCTCATGCGGCAACGACCCGCGGCCGTGGCCGCTTAGCCCGCCGGAGACTTCCTCAGTCGCCTCACCCGTCAGTTCCTGCGGCAGCAGCAGGTTCAGAACGATGGCAATCAGCGCCGCCGGCAGCAGGCCGCTGGTCAGCAGGATGCGCGCGGTGTCCGGCATGTGCTGCAGTGCGCCGGGTTCCAGCTGCAAGCCAAGGCCGATGGACAGGGAGATCGCAAAGATCACCATGTTGCGGCGGTTCCAGTCCACGTCCGACAGCATCGACACACCAGCCGCAACCACCATGCCGAACATCACGATCACACCGCCGCCCAGCACCTCGATCGGCACGGTGCGGATCACCGCGCCCACTTTGGGCACCAGGCCGCAGACGATCAGGAAGATGGCACCGCAGGTCACAACATGGCGGCTCATCACCCCGGTCATCGCGATCAAGCCGACGTTCTGGCTGAAGGAGGTGTTGGGGAAGGCGCCAAAGAAGCCGGCAAAAGCGGTGCCCATACCATCGGCGTAGGTCGCGCCTGCAATTTCCTCCTCGGTCGCCTCGCGGCCTGCGCCGCCCTTGGTCACACCGGAAACGTCACCGACGGTTTCAACCGCAGAGACAAAGCTCATCAGGCAGAAGCCGATGATGGCGGCGGCGGAGAACTCGAAGCCGTATTTGAACGGCTGCGGCAGAGCAAAGGCGGAGGCCCCGGACCAGGAGCCGGAAATCGCCTCGAAGGTCAGCATGCCGGTCATCAGCGCATAGACATAACCCACGATCAGACCCAGCAGCACGGCAGAGACCGAGAGCATCCCCTTGGTGAAGAACTTGAGGCCCAGGGTCACCAGGATTACCACCAGCGCCGCCGACCAGTTCAGCAGCGAGCCGTATTCCGGTGTGCCAATGGCCGGCACCCCGCCTGCGGCGTATTGGATGCCGACCTTGACCAGCGCCAGACCGATCATCGTCACCACCAGGCCGGTGACCAGCGGCGGCAGGGCAAAGCGGATCTTGCCGATCACCGTGCCGAGCATACCGTGAAAGATGCCACCCACGATGACGCCGGTGAACAGGGCGGCCAGCCCGTCCACGCCCTTGCCCGCAACCAGCGGGATCATGATCGGCAGGAAGGCAAAGGAGGTTCCCTGCACAATCGGCAGCGCCGAGCCAACCGGACCCAAGGTGATGGTCTGCAGCAGCGTCGCAATGCCGGCAAACAGCATCGACATCTGGATTAGGTACAGCAGCTCAGGGAAATCCGGCGAATTGGAGCCGAAACCGAACCCGGCGGCACCGGCAACAATGATCGCGGGCGTCACGTTCGAGACGAACATCGCCAGCACGTGCTGGATGCCCAGCGGGATCGCCTTGTGTAAGGGCGGGGTGTAATTCGGGTCGCGCAGCTGTGCCGGCGTCCCAATGGAAGTGTCAGCCATGTCTTCTCCTGTCGGTCATGGGGATCTTGCCGCTTCTTTTTTGGCGGCTTCGGTGTGTGTGGTTAGTCTGAAACCACGGTGTAGGGGTTCTGGAACCAGTGTTCTTCCAGGTTCGGGGTCTGTCCGATGCGGTCGACCACGATGTACTGGCCGGGCGCTCCCAGCGGGGCGAGCACCCCGTGCCAAGTGCCCCGGTGCAGGTTGATGGACTGGC